>NZ_JBHVIV010000130.1:0-18052 GCF_042799475.1 Kitasatospora sp. NPDC057692
GAGCCGCTCTGGCGCCGCCGCGACCGCCGCTGGGCGCTGGTCTTCCTCGCCCCCCAACTGCTCGGGCTGCTGGTCTTCCTGGTCGGTCCGCTCGGCTTCGCCGTGGTGCTGTCCTTCATGCGCTGGGACGGCCTCGGCGACGCCACCTGGGTCGGGCTGGACAACTTCCGGACCCAGCTGACCGACCCCGAGTTCGGCCGCGCCGTGTGGAACACCCTCAAGATCGGCCTGATCACGGTGCCCGGCGGCCTGGCCCTCGCCCTGCTGATCGCGCTCGCCCTGCACGGCGTGCGCGGGCGCACCGCCTACCGGGTGGTCTACTTCCTGCCCGTGGTCACCAGCTCGGTCGCGGTCTCGGTGATCTGGCAGATGATCCTCGGCGGCGGCGCCGACGGCGTCCTCAACGGCACCGTGCACGACCTGTTCGGCGTCACCCTGCCCGACTGGCTGGCCGACCCGGACTGGGTGGTGGTCGCGGTGGCGGTGGTGACGATCTGGTCCTCGCTCGGGCTGAACGTCGTGATCTTCCTGGCCGGCCTCGCCACCGTCCCGGCCAACCTGCTTGAGGCCGCCCGGATCGACGGCGCCGGACCGTGGCAGACCCTGCGCTCGGTCACCCTGCCGCTGCTGTCGCCGACCGTGTTCTTCACCGTGGTGGTGTCGGTGATCAGCTCGTTCCAGGCCTTCGACCTCGTCTACGTGCTGGTCAACCCGGACCACAACGAGGGCGCCCAGACCATCGTCTACAAGGTCTACCAGCAGGGCTTCCGGGAGTTCCACTTCGGCCTGTCCAGCGCCGCCGCACTGCTCCTGCTGCTGCTGACCCTGGTCGTCACGGCGGTCCAGTTCCAGGCGCAGAAGCGCTTCGTCCACTACGAGTCCTGAGGCGCCGCCATGACCGTCCGCCACACCACCGCCCCCCGGCAGCTCCTCCTGCACGGCGCGCTCGTCCTCGGCGGCCTGCTGATGCTGTTCCCGTTCGTCTGGATGGTGCTGACCTCCTTCAAGGGCGTCAGCCAGATGATCAACGAGCCGCTGTCCTGGCTGCCCTCGCCCTGGCGCACGCGCAACTACCCGGACGTGCTGGACGAGGTGCCGATCGGCCGGGCCTACTGGAACAGCATGTACATCGCGGCGATCACCGTCGCCGCCACCCTGCTCACCGGCGCGATGGCCGCCTACGCCTTCGCCCGCATCCCGTTCCGCGGCTCCGGGCCGCTGTTCGGCCTCTTCCTGGCCACCCAGATGGTCCCGGCGCAGGTCACCATCGTGCCGCTGTACATCATGCTGGCCAGGCTCCAGCTGATCGACTCGCACCTGGCGCTGATCCTGCCCGCCGTCGCCAACCCCTTCGCGGTGTTCCTGCTGCGCCAGTTCATCCGGGCGGTGCCGGTCGAACTGGAGGAGGCGGCCCGGATCGACGGCGCCGGCCGCTGGACGATCTTCTGGCGGATCGTGCTGCCCAACATCCGCCCCGGCCTGTGGACCCTCGGCATCATCGTCTTCCTGGCCAGCTGGAACAGCTACTTCTTCCCGCTGGTGTTCCTCAACAGCTCGGAGCTGTTCACCGTCCCGCTGCTGCTCGACTCCTTCAACTCCCAGCGCGGCGGCATCGACTACGGCCTCACCGCGGCGCTGTCCGCGATGACCGTGGTGCCGATGCTGATCGCCTTCCTGATCGGGCAGCGCAAGATCCTCAACAGCATGGCCTCCTCGGGCCTGGGAGGCCGCTGATGTCCCCGTCCCCGTCTCCGTCCCCCGTCCCGTCCTCCCGGTACGGTTTTGAACTCGACCTGGTGGAGCGGCCGTTCACCGAACGCGGCGCCCGGCTGCTGGTCACCGCGGGAGCGGACCCGGCCGACGGCCTGCGGGTCGCCCGGGCCGCGTACGAGACCCCGCTCGCCGCCACCACCGAGCTCACCGGGCTCCTGGTGCACGACGCCGCCGGGAACCCGCTGCCGGTCCGCTCGGCGACGCCCGTCGAGGTCGCCTTCGCCGGCGGGGTGTCGCTGCTGTTCGCCGACCCGGCGACGCTGGTGCTCACCGGGCACGGCGCGCGGGCCTCCTGGCGGCTGCCGGACGGCACCGCGCGCGGCCTGGCGCTCGACGGCTGCCACGTGCTGGCCGGCCCGCCGGGGGAGTGGTCCGCCCCCGCCGTGCGGGCCGCCGCCGAGGGCCGCTGGGCCGACTGGTTCGCCCGGATGCCGGCCGTCCGCCCCGACCTCGCCGAACGCGCCCGGATGGCCTGGTGGACCCTGGCCGTCAACCTGCTGCCGATCGCCGGGCGCGAGGGCCTCGTCCCGTCCAAGTACGGCTACGTCGGCGTCTGGAACTGGGACGCCCTGTTCCACGCGGTCGCACTGCGGCACGGCGACCCTGCGCTCGCCCGGGACCAGATCCTGCTCGTCCTGGAACACCAGCTGCCCGACGGCCGGCTGCCCGACGTGGTGCACGAGCACGGCGTGCTGGCCGCCACCACCGACCTGCCGCGCGCCGACCACGCCCGCCTGGCGGAGCACGTCGGCAGCGCCAACGGCGCGCGCCCCGAGCGCGCGCCGGTCCCGGTCACCAAACCGCCCCTGGCCGCCTGGGCCGTCTGGAAGGTCCACGAGACCGACCCGGACGTCCCCTTCCTCGCCGCCGTCTACCCGCGGCTGGTGCGCGCGCACGCGTGGTGGTTCGCCGCCTCCGACCCGGACGGCGACGGCCTCCCCGAGTACCTGCACCCCTACTCCTCCGGCCTCGACGACAGCCCGGTCTGGGACTACGGGCCGCGCGCCGAGCCGCCCGACCTCAACTCCTACCTGATCGTGGAGGCCGACCGGCTGGCCGACATCGCGGCCGTCCTCGGCCGCCCCGCCGAGGCCGCCCGCTGGCGCGAGCGCGCCGCCGCCCACGCCAGGCTGCTGGTGGACCGGCGCTGGGACGGCACCCGCTTCACCACCCTGGCGGCGGGCGCCCCCGTGCCGGTGCGCACCGCGCTCGACCTGATGCCGCTGTTCACCGGTCGACTGCCCGCCGAGGTCGCCGCCGCGCTGGAGCGCACCCTGCGCTCACCCGCCTACTGGGGCGAGCGGCCGGTGCCCACGGTGGCCTTCGACGACCCCGCCTTCGACCCGGACGCGATGTGGCGCGGACCGGTCTGGCTCAACGTCAACTACCTGCTGGCCGAGGGCCTGGAGCGCTCCGGCTTCCCGGGGGCGGCCGCCGGGCTGCGCGAGCGCACCCTCGCGATGGTCCGGGACGCGGGGGGCCTCTACGAGTACTGGAACCCGCTGACCGGCGCCCGCGGGCCCCGCGCCACCTCCGGCTTCGGCTGGTCCGCGGCGCTCTTCCTGGACCTCGCCCGGCAGATCCGATAATCCGACTGTCCCTATTCTCTCGTCATCACCTGATGTGCCGTCACTACCCTTTCCGCACGAACGGAGGCCCACCACGACAGAGATGGAGCACCGACCATGCGCACGCTGCTCAGGAACACCGTCGTCGTCCTCATGACCACCCTGCTCGCGGCCGCGGCGGCCCTGACCGCCGCGGCCCCGGCGCACGCGATCGTCGGCGGCACGGCCGCCGCCGCCGGACAGATCCCCTACCTCGTCTCGCTGGCGCGCGGCTCGCACTTCTGCGGCGGCGCCGTCCTCGATCCCGGCACCGTCGTCACCGCCGCCCACTGCGTCGCGGGCACCGGTGCCGACGCGCTCACCGTGCGGGCCGGCAGCCTCCAGCACGCCTCCGGCGGGGTGCGGGCCAAGGTCGCGTCCGTCCTGGTGCACCCCTCCTACAGCTCCGCGACGCTCGACAACGACCTCGCCCTGCTGCGGCTGGCCACCCCGCTCGCCGGCAGCGGCATCGCCGCCCTGCCGCTCGCCGCCGCCGGCACCGACCCCGCCGACGGCGGCGCCCAGGTCTCCGGCTGGGGCGCGGTGGTCCAGGACGGCCCGCTGTCCGCGACCGCGCGCCTCGTCTCCGTCCCCCTGATCGGCCGCGACCGGTGCCGCGCCGAGTACGGGCCCGCCAACGTCACCGACGGCATGATCTGCGCCGGGGAGGACGCCGGCGGCAAGGACGCCTGCCAGGGCGACAGCGGCGGGCCGCTGGTGCTCGGCGGCGTCCTCGTCGGGGTGGTCTCCTGGGGCCTCGGCTGCGGCCGGCCCGGCTACGCCGGTGTCTACACCCGGATCGGCGCGCTGCGTCCCTGGATCGACGCCCACCGCGCGGGCTGACCCCCCGATCACCGGCCCGCCCGCCCGCAATCCCGTTGCGCGGGCGGCGCCGGGCCGGTGATGATCCGTCGCATGACCCTGGACCGCGCCCTGCACCCCTACCCCAAGATCCCGGCCCGCGGCGGCGTCGCGGCCTCCGGCGCCCGCGCCTGGGTCGCGGTGGAGAAGGTGCACGGGGCGCACTTCGCCGTGGTCTGCGACCGGGCGGGCGCGCGGCCCGCGAAGCGCCGCGAACTGCTCGGCGACGACGGGCTCGACGACTTCTTCGGCGTCAGCCGGATCTGGCCGGCGCTCGCGGTGGCGGCGGCCCGGTTCGCGGCGGCGGTGCGCGGCCCGGCGGACCCCGGGGCGGTGGTGACCGTCTACGGCGAACTGGCCGGCGGCGGCTACCCGCACCCCGACGTGCCCGCCGCCGACGGGGTCCAGCCGGTGCAGACCGGCGTCTGGTACGCGCCCGGCCTGCACTGGCTGCCCTTCGACGCCACCGTGGAGACCGCCGCCGGCCGCTCCTGGCTCGCCGACCGCGACCTGCGCGAGGCCGCGTCCGCCGCCGGGCTCGCCTGCGTCCCCGCGCTCGGCCGAGGCGCCCTGACCATCCTCCAGGACCTGCCCGCCGCCTTCCCCACCCGCGTCCCCGCCCTGCTCGGCCTGCCGCCCCTCCCCGACAACCTCGCCGACAACCTCGCCGAGGGCTACGTCCTCAAGCCGGCCGACGCCTGGCCGCCCGGCGCCGGGCCGAGGCCGCTGCGGAAGGTCAAGCAGCCCGCCTTCGCGGAGGACGAGCGCTTCGACGGCGCGCGCCCCTACCTGCCGCCGCCGGACGGCGCGGCCGGCGTCCCGGCCTGGCTCCTCGTCCAGGCCGCCGCCCTGCTCACCCCCGCCCGGGCGGCCGCCGCCGTCAGCAAACTCGGCCCCCGCACCCCGCCCGCCGCCGTCGCCGAGGAGATCGCCCACGACGTCGCCGACGAACTCGCCGAAGCCCTCGGCGGCCTGTCCGCCGACACCCGCCACGCCCTCCACCGGGCGCTCGCCCCCGCCGCGCACACCCTCGCCCGCTTCGACGCCGAGGACCGCCGCTCCGTCTGAGCCCGGGTCCGCCGGCCCCGCGGGCGGTCAGGGCAGCAGCACGACCTGGCTCGCGTAGTTCAGCCCGGCGCCGAAGCCGGCCAGCAGGGCGGTGTCGCCGGGGCCGGCCGCGCCGGCCTCCAGCAGCGCCTCCAAGGCCAGCGGCACCGAGGCCGAGGAGGTGTTCCCGGTGCGGGCGACGTCGTACGAGACAGCCGTGTCCGGGCCCAGCCCCAGCCGTTCCGCCATCAGGTCGATCATCCGGGCGTTGGACTGGTGCGGCACGAACACGTCCAGCTCCCCGGGCGCCACCCCGGCGCCGTCCAGCGCCCGGCGCGCCCCCGGGCAGACCTCCTCCATCGCCCAGCGGAACACCCGCCGGCCGTCCATCCGCAGCCAGGGCCGCTCCGTCGTGCCGGGCGAGGCGGCGTAGGCGTCCCAGCCGCGCGACATCCGCAGCGAGTCGAAGTACCGGCCGTTGGCGGCCCGCGCCACCGGCCCGATCCCGGGCCGCTCCGCCGGGCCGACCACGGCCGCACCGGCACCGTCGGCGAACAGGAAGGCCATCGAGTCGTCCGTCGGGTCGACGATGTCGGTCATCCGCTCGGCGCCCACCACCAGCACCTGCCCGGCGCTGCCGGAGCCGATCGAGTCGGCGGCCAGCGCCAGCGCGTGGCAGAAGCCCGCGCAGGCGGCGGAGAGATCGATCCCGGTGGCGCCGTGCGCCCCCAGTTCATGGGCGATCCGCACGGCGGTCGGCGGGGTCATCAGCATGTTGGAGGTGCTCGCCAGCAGCACCAGGTCGATGTCGGCGGGCCGCACCCCGGCCCGGGCCAGCGCCTTCTCGGCGGCGGCCGCGCCCATCACCGCCAGGGTCTCCTCCGGCCCGGCGAAGCGGCGCTCGACGATGCCGCTGCGGCTCGTGATCCACTCTTCCGGGTGCCCGATCATCCGGCCCAGTTCGGCGTTGCCGACCACCCGGTGCGGCCGGTACCCGCCGATCCCCAGCAGCCGGCTGTGGCCCGCGGCCGCGGCCCTCAGCCCCTCCGGCCGCGGCCGCCCCGCGCCCCGCCCCGTCACCTGCTCGGCCATCGTCGACTCCCCTTCACGCCGCTCGCGTCGGAACTCCGCGGCCAGCGTTCCGGCGGTCCCTGGAACCCGGCTGGAGCCGGGCGCCCCCGGCGCTGTCCAGTGCGGCTCGACCGCAGCCCCAGCCGGGGCGCCGACCGTGGCGGTGTTCACCGAACGGAAGGAAACGGAAACCCCATGGCTGGCTTCACGCTCACCGACTTCCAGCAGATCGTGGCGAAGTGCTTCGAGGGCACCGACGGCGGCGAGCTCGACGCGGCCTCGGTCGACAGCGAGTTCGGCGACCTCGGCTTCGACTCCATCGTGGTCTACGAGATCGCCGTCCGGATCCAGGACGACTACGCCGTCGCCATCCCCGACGAGGACCTCGACGACCTGAAGACGCCCGCCGCCTTCATCGCGTACGTCGACGCCCGCGTCCCCGCGGCGAACTGACGGGTGCCGAGGGCCGACGGAAAGGAGGACCGGCTGTGAACCGAAGCGTCGCCATCACCGGGATCGGGGTGGTCGCACCCGGTGGGATCGGCCGCAAGGCGTTCTGGGACCTGCTCGTCTCCGGGCGCACCGCCACGAGGACCATCTCGCTCTTCGACCCCGCCCGTTTCCGCTCGCGGGTGGCGGCCGAGGTCGACTTCGACCCCGCCCTGCACGGACTGACCCCCCGGGAGGTCCGCCGGCTCGACCGGGCGGCCCAGTTCGCCGTGGTCAGCGCCCGCGAGTGCATCGCCGACAGCGGACTGGAGTTCGCCGCCCTCGACCCGCACCGGGTCGGGGTCAGCGTCGGCAGCGCCGTCGGCGGCACGACCACCCTGGAACAGGAGTACCTCGTCCTCAGCGACAACGGCCGCGCCTGGGAGGTCGACGGCGCCTACCTGTCGCCGCACCTGTACGACGCCTTCGTGCCCAGCTCGCTGGCGGCCGAGGTGGCCTGGACGGCCGGCGCCGAGGGCCCGGCCACCGTGGTCTCCACCGGCTGCACCTCGGGGCTGGACGCCGTCGGCCACGCCCGCGACCTGATCGCCGAGGGCAGCGCCGACGTCATGCTGGCCGGCGCCGCCGACACCCCGATCTCGCCGATCGCCGTCGCCTGCTTCGACGCCGTGCGCGCCACCTCCGCGCGCAACGACGACCCGGCCCACGCCTCGCGGCCCTTCGACCGCGGCCGCGACGGGTTCGTGATCGCCGAGGGCGCCGCGATGTTCGTCCTGGAGGAGCTGGGGCACGCCCGGGCCCGCGGCGCGCACGTCTACGGGCTGCTCTCCGGCTACGCCACGCGCTGCAACGCGTACCACATGACCGGGCTGAAGAAGGACGGCCGGGAGATGGCCGAGGCGATCCGGTACGCGCTGGCCGAGGCGGGCCGGGCGCCCGAGACCGTCGACTACGTCAACGCCCACGGCTCCGGCACCAAGCAGAACGACCGGCACGAGACGACGGCCTTCAAACAGGCGCTCGGCGACCACGCCTACCGGGTGCCGGTCAGCTCGATCAAGTCGATGGTCGGCCACTCGCTGGGCGCGATCGGCTCCATCGAGATCGCGGCCTGCGCGCTGGCGATGGAGTACGGGGCCGTCCCGCCCACCGCCAACCTGCACGAGCGCGACCCCGAGTGCGACCTCGACTACGTGCCCAACGAGGCCCGGGAGGCGCGGCTGGACACCGTGGTGTCGGTCGGCAGCGGCTTCGGCGGCTTCCAGAGCGCGATGGTGCTGACCCGGGCGGGCGCGGCATGAGCGGCCCGGACACCCTGGCGGCCGTCGCCGCCGGCCGACCGGCCGGCACCGCGGGCGCGGCGGACACCGCCGTGGTCACCGGCATCGGCGTGGCCGCGCCCAACGGCCTGGGCACCGAGGCCTGGTGGGCGGCGACCCTGCGCGGAGAGAGCGGGATCCGCCCGATCACCCGCTACGACGCCTCCCGGTACCCGCTGCGGCTGGCCGGCCTGATCCCCGACTTCGACGCCGCCGCCCATCTGCCGGGCCGGCTGCTGCCGCAGACCGACCGGGTCACCCGGCTGGCGGTCGCCGCCGCCGACTGGGCGCTCGCCGACTCCGGGGCCGACCCGGCCGCGCTGCCCGAATACGCCATGGGCGTGGTCACCTCCAACGCCACCGGCGGCTTCGAGTTCACCCACCGCGAGGCGCGCAAGCTGTGGACCAAGGGCCCGCAGCACGTCAGCGTCTACGAGTCCTTCGCCTGGTTCTACGCCGCCAACACCGGCCAGATCTCCATCCGGCACGGCATGCGCGGACCGAGCAGCGTCCTGGTGGCCGACCAGGCGGGCGGCCTGGACGCGCTCGGCCACGCCCGGCGCACCCTGCGCCGGGGCGGCGCGCTGGTGGTGAGCGGCGGCGTGGAGTCGGCCTTCGACCCCTGGGGGCTGGTCGCCCACCTGTCCGGCGGCGGGGTCTCCCTGGCCGCCGACCCGGAGCGGGCGTACCTGCCGTTCGACACCGAGGCCGCCGGGCACGTGCCCGGCGAGGGCGGCGCGGTCCTGATCGTGGAGAGCGGCACGGCCGCCGCCGCGCGCGGCGCCCGCCAGGTGTACGGCGAGATCGCCGGCTACGCGGCGACCTTCGACCCGGCTCCCGGCTCGGGCCGCCCGCCCGGGCTGGAGCGGGCCGCCCGGCTCGCCCTCGCCGACGCCGGCCTGGCCGCCGGCGACATCGACGCGGTGTTCGCCGACGCGGCCGGCGTCCGGGAACGCGACGACGCCGAGGCGGCGGCCGTCGAGGCGCTGTTCGGCCCGTACGGCGTCCCGGTGAGCGTGCCCAAGGCGCTCACCGGCCGGCTCACCGGCGGCGGCCCCCCGCTGGACACCGCCGCCGCCCTGCTGGCGATCCGCGACGGCGTTCTGCCGGCCGCGCGGATCACCCGGCCGGTGCCCGGCCACCGGCTCGACCTGGTGCGCGGCGAACCGCGCCCGGCCCGGGTGCGCGCCGCGCTGGTACTCGCCCGCGGGCACGGCGGCTTCAACTCCGCCCTCGTGGTGCGCGCCCCCGGCCCCGACTCCCCGCGCGCGACCCGCCAACCCGACCCCGACACCACCAGGGAGGACCGGCCATGAGCCGCCTGACCCTCGACGACCTGCGCGGCATCCTCGCCGAGTGCGCGGGCGAGGACGAGCAGACCCGCATCGACCCCGAGGCCCTGGACCTGCCGTTCACCGACCTCGGCTACGACTCGCTGGCCCTGCTGGAGACGGCCGCGGTGATCACCCGCCGCTACGGCACCGACCTCGCCGACGAGGTGGTGGCGGCCGTGGAGACCCCGCGCCAGCTGCTCGACCTGGTGAACAGCGCGATGGCCGAAGCGGCCTGAGCGAAAGCCCACCCCTTCCACGTTCGAGAGAGAGGAGCACCGGCATGGCGGAGCAGCAGCGCGGCGCGGCCCTGGTCACCGGGGCCACCCGGGGCATCGGCCGGGCCGTCGTCGAGACCCTGGCCCGGCGCGGCCACCCCGTCTTCCTCGCCGCCCGGGACGCCGGACAGGTCGCCGCCACCGTCAAGGAGCTGCGCCAGCAGGGCCTGACGGCGGACGGCGCCGCCTGCGACGTGCGGTCCCGCGAGGAGGTGCGGGGCTGGGTCGCGGCCGCCGTCGAGCGGTACGGCCCGGTGGAGGTCCTGGTGAACAACGCCGGCCGGGGCGGCGGCGGGGTCACCGCCGACCTGCCCGACGAGACCTGGTACGACGTCATCGACACCAACCTCAACAGCGTCTTCCTGGTCACCCGGGAGGTGCTCACCACCGGCCGGATGCGCGAGCGCGCCAGTGGGCGGATCATCAGCATCGCCTCCACCGGCGGCAAGCAGGGCGTGCTCTACGGGGCGCCGTACTCGGCGTCCAAGCACGGCGTGGTCGGGTTCACCAAGGCGCTCGGCCTGGAGCTCGCCAAGAGCGGCATCACGGTCAACGCGGTCTGCCCCGGCTACGTCGAGACCCCGATGGCGGAGGGCGTGCGCCAGGGCTTCGCCGCGCTGTGGGGCGTCACCGAGCAGGAGGTGCTGGAGCGGTTCCTCGCCAAGATCCCGCTGGGCCGCTACACCGAACCCGCCGAGGTGGCCGCCTTCGTCGGCTACCTGGTCAGCGACGAGGCCGCGCCGATCACCGCCCAGGCGCTCAACATCTGCGGCGGCCTGGGCAATTACTAGGGACTGTCTTCAAACTCCCGTCGTCCGACAGGCAGGAGTTCGAAGACAGTCCCTAGCACCGGCCCCGACCACGGAACGACCCCCGCGACGGAGGGACCCATGACCACGCCACCGCCCGCACCACCGCCCACGCCGGCGCCGCCGCTGCGCCGCACCGCCGAGCACACCGCCGACCTGCGGGCCCCCGCCGACCGGGCGTTCCGGCTGATCGCCGACGTCACCCGCTGGCCGCTGCTGTTCCCGCCCTGCGTCGCCGCCGACGTGCTGGAGTCCGACCTCGACTCCGAACGGATCCGGTTGTGGGCCGTCGTCGGCGAGGAGGTGCGCAGCTGGACGTCGCTGCGCACCCTCGACCGCGAACGGCTGCGGATCGACTTCCGCCAGGAGGCCCCGAGCCCCCCGGTCACCTGGATGGGCGGCCACTGGGAGTTCGCCCGCGGGGCCGACGGCGAGAGCACCACCCGGCTGGTGCTCGGCCACGAGTGGGCCACCGCCGGCGCGCCCGAGCAGTCCGAGCTGATCGCCCGGGCGCTGGACGGCAACAGCGGCCAGGAGATCGGCGCCGTCCGTGCCTGGTCCGAACGCCCGGAACCGCTGGAGGAGTTGATCTTCTCCTTCGAGGACAGGGTGGCGGTGGACGGCCCGCCCGAGGCGGTCTACGACGTCCTGCACCGGGCCGACCTGTGGCCGGACCGGCTGCCGCACGTGGCGGCCGTCGAGCTGGACACCGCCGCCGCGACACCGGTCACCGGCGGTGCCGAGGTCCAGTGGCTGACCATGGACACCCGCGCCGAGGACGGCTCGGAGCACCGGACCCGCTCCGTACGGCTGTGCTTCCCGCACCGGCGGATCGTCTACAAGCAGACCACCCCGCCGGCCGGCCTGCTCGGCCACAGCGGTGAGTGGATCCTCACCCCGGAGGGCACGGGGACCGCCGTCACCGCCGTGCACCGGGTGGCCCTCGACGCGGCCGCGCTGCCCCGGCTGTTCGGCCCCGAGCCCGACCTCGCGGCCGTCCGGGCGCGGGTGCGGGCGGCGCTCGGCGGCAACAGCCTGCGCACCCTGGAGTGGGCGCGCTCCTTCGTCGCGGGCACCGCGGCCCCGGCCTCCGGGGCGACCCGGTGACCGGGGCCGCGGTGCCGCGCGGCGGCGCCCTGCGCGGCGGTGCCCCGGACGCCGACGGGATCCGCCTCCAGGAGGTCGCCGACGGGGTCTTCGCCCATGTCCAGGACCCCGGCGGCTGGTGCCTCAGCAACGCGGGCGTGGTGCTCGGCGGCGGCGAGAGCCTGCTCGTCGACACCGCCGCGACCGAACGGCGGGCCCGCCGGCTGCGCGCCGCCCTGACCGGCCTGACCGCCGTGCCGCCCCGGCTGCTGGTGCTCACCCACTTCCACGGCGACCACGTCTTCGGTGCCGGGGTCGCGGCGCCGGAGGCGGCCCTGGTCGCCCACGAGAACGCCCGCCGCGAGATGGCCGAGGCCGGCCTCGGTCTCACCGGGCTCTGGCCGGCCGTCGACTGGGGCCGCGTCGAGGTCCGGCTGCCACACCTCACCTACCGGGACCGGCTGACCGTGCACGTCGGCGAACGGCCCGTCGAGCTCCTGCACTTCGGGCCCGCGCACACCACCGGGGACACCCTGGTCTGGCTGCCGGAGGACGGCGTGCTGTTCGCCGGGGACGTGCTGCTCTCCGGCTGCACGCCGTTCCTGCTGATGGGCTCGGTGCGCGGCACCCTGCGCACCCTGGACCGGCTGCGCGAACTCGCCCCCCGGACGGTCGTCCCGGGCCACGGGCCGGTCGCCGGAGCGGAGTTGCTGGACGAGACGGCCGGCTACCTGCGGTGGCTGCTGAGCGTCGCCGAGTCCGGCCTGGCCGCCGGGCTGTCCCCGCTGGAGACCGCCCGGGACGCCGGCCCCGGCCCCTTCCCGCACTGGCTGGACGGCGAGCGGGTGGTCGGCAACCTGCACCGCGCCTACGCCGAGCTCACCGGCGCGGCGGAGGGCGCCGCCCTGGACGTGGTGCGGATCTTCGGGGAGATGGTCGAGTACAACGGCGGACGCCTGCCCGAGTGCTACGCCTGACGCCCGTCCGCGCGCGCCGAGGACGCGGTGGCAGCCCCGGGTCCCCGGGCGGGGCCGGTGCCCCGGCGCGGGCGGTCGTGCGTCGGGCCGGGTGCGGGCAACGGCCTTGGCCTCCGGGCGTGGTCGGCGGGTGCGTTCGCGTCCGGACGCAGGGCTGTTCGGTCGGATGAGGGGGTCCGGCGCGGACGTGGGTCAGACCGGTACGCCGGTGCGGCGGGTGCGGGTGGCCGGTCGGCGGACCCAGGTGTCGAGGACGGCCGTGGAGAACAGCCCCAGCCCCCGAGCGTGGGCGTGGGCGAGGTCGGCGGGGGTGTCCACGTCCAGCCGCAGACCGGACCCGGCGGCCAGCGCCGGCTCTCCGGCCCCGGCCGCCCGGTCGAACGACGGGACCAGCTCGGCGGCCCGTAGGGCCGTCACCACCGTGGTCCCGGCGCCGGTGTGGTCGGCCACCCGGGCCCGGCGGTGGCGGCGGGCCCGGACCAGCAGCTCCGCCAGCTCCTCCGGCCGCAGGGTGGGCAGGTCGGAGGCGAGCACCGCCACCGGGCTGTCCGGGGCCAGCGCCGCGGCCCCCGCCAGGGCGGCCGCGTCCGGCCCGGCGCGCCGTCCCTCGGGCGAGGCCGCCGCGCCCAGCGTCTGCGCCTGCCGCGCGGCCAACGGGTCGTCGGTCACCACCAGCACCAGTCCGACCCCGGGCGTGGCCCGCACGGCCCGCAGGGTGTCCAGATAGAACGCGTGCGCCAGCTCGGCGTGGTGACGCCCGCTGTGCCGGGCCAGCCGCTGCTTGGCCACCCCGAAGGGCCGCACCGGCAGCACCACCGACCAGAGCACGCTCTCCCGAAACGGCTCAGCTGTCATACCCCCACCCTCCGCCCCCACCCTGGAGCCCCCCTGCACCCCCACTGGAGCACCGCCCCGCCCTGGTTGAGGGGTGGCGGGGCCGCTGGGGGCGCGGGGGTGTCGGTGGGTCCGAGCGACTGTCGTGGCTCGTGGTCGTGGCTCGGTCGTGGCAGGACGGGTGGGGGCGGTGCGCGGGGCGCGATGCCGGCGGGTGCGGTCGGCCGTCGCCCTCGGGGGTCGCCGCCACGTTCGGGGCGTGGCGGAGCAGGTGGGCGGGTGGTGAGGCCGCTGGGGGTGCCGGCCTGGGGGAGGGAGCTGGTGGTGGGTCCGGGTGGTCGTCGGGCCGGGTCAGGTGTGGCGGGGCAGGTGGGCGAGGGCAGTGCGGAAGGCGGTGAGGTCGGCGGGGGTGCCGGCGTGGGGCGCGGTGGCGAGGAGGGGGGCGACGAGGCTGGCGCCGGAGCGGACGGCGGGGTGGTGGCGGGCGGGGGTGGAGAGGCTGCGGTCGGGGCTCGCGTCCAGGAGGAGGAGGCCGGGGCTGGTGCCGGAGCGGTCGAGCAGGGCGGACAGCGCGGGCCACCAGCGGACCGGGCGGGCGAGTTGGCCGGCCCAGAAGCCCGGGTCGCGGGCCTCCTCGGGGCGGACCCCGGCGGCGGTGCACGCGGAGAGCACGGGGATGCGCGGCGGCCGGGGGCCGAGCCCGGCGAGCGCCGTGCCGAAGCGGTGGGCGGCGGGGACCAGGGCGGGGGAGTGGAAGGCGTGCCCGGAGCGCAGGGCGCGGACCGTGTGGCCGGCGGCGCGCAGCCGCTCCGCGGTGGCGCCGAGGGCGGCGGACGGGCCGGCGAGGACGGTCTGCCGGGGGCCGTTGACGGCGGCGAGGGCGACGCCGGGGCCGAGCCGGGCCGGCAGGTCGCCGGGGGCGGCGGCGACGGCGAGCATGCCGCCGCGGGTGCCCGGGTCGAGGTCGCCGCTGCGGGCGTCGACGAGAACGGTCAGCCGGTCGGCCGGGAAGACGTCGGCGAGTGCCGCGGCGGCGAGCTCGCCGACGCTGTGGCCGAGCAGCAGCGCGGGCGGACCGGCGGCGGCCTCGACGGCCCGGCCGAGCGCGTGGCCGACGGCCAGCAGCAGCGGCTGGGAGGTCGCGGCGTCGTCCATGGCCGGGTCGGGGGCGGGTCGCAGCCAGGCCTCGCGCAGTTGCTCGCCGCGGGCCCCGAGCGCGGCGAGCGACCGGTCCAGGTGCGCGGTGAAGACCGGTTCGCCGCCGTACAGGCCGGCGGCCATGCGTTCGCGTTGGGCGCCCTGGCCGGGCAGCAGCAGGACGGTCCGGCGGTGCTCGGTCATCGTCGTCTCCGGTGGGTCGTCGGCCGTCGGCCGCTGGTCGTCGTCGGGAGCGTGCGGCGCGCGCCTTGACCCGGGGTGGACCGGGGCTCAAGCCAGAATCCTGGCCGCACCGCGAGGGTGACGGCGTGACGGACGTGCTGTTCCATGACGACTTCCGCGCCGGGTTCGACACCGCGGCGCGCTGGCAGGCGGGCGGCGACGGGATCGCCGCCGCCTCGGCCGACGGCCTGGCGGTGCGCTCCACGGGCACCGACCCGGCCACCGGCGAGCCGGTCTTCACGGCCACCCGCGCCCCGGACGCGCCCGGCGGCGGCCGCGGCGACCACCTGAAGTGGACGGCCCTGGTGCGGCACACGGCCCGTTCCGGGCTGCCGGGGTTCGACCTGCCGCCCGGCGGCGCGCTGACGGTGGACGCGGTGCTGGCCGCGCGCTTCCCGGGCACCGGGCGGCACCCGTTCGGCGCGGCGGTGGCCGACCCGGCGGGCGACCCCCGGTTGGCCGCGGCCGGTTTGGTGGTGCTCGACCCGGTGAGCCGGACGGTCTTCGACTTCCTGCTCACCGACACCCGGGTGTACGCGCTGTACGAATGCCTGCCGCCGCCCGGCACCGATCCGGCGGCCCCCACAGCCCCAACAGCGGCCACAGCCCCGGCCGCCCCGGCTGCCCCGCGCCGGGCCGCGTTCAGCCACGCGGTGCCGGTGGCCGCCCGGACGCCCGGGGCCTGGCACCGCTGCGCCGTCCGGGTGGACCGCTCCGGCACTCGGGTGACCTGGCTGCTCGACGGGGCCGAGGTGCTGGCGGTGGACCGGATCGGCCACCGGCTGCCGGGGCGCCGACACCTGCTGCTGGACCACGGCGGCGAGCCGGGGGAGCCGTCGCGGCTGGGCCAACTGACCGCCGGTCTAGCGGTGTTGACGCTGCTGGACGGCGCGGGCCCGGACGGGCGCGCCCTGGTGCGGCTGGACGCGGAGCCCGGCTTCTACGCCGATGTCCGGGCCGGCGCCCCGGTGCCGCAGGCGTTCGTCGACGAGCACAGCCGCCCGGAGAGCCGACTGTTCGGCGCGGGTGCGGAGTTGAGGGTGCGTGAGCTGACGGTGCGCGGGAGCGCGTGACGGTGCGGCCGGGTGTTGACAGGCGTCGGCGGCCCCGTTAGCTTACCTTTGCTTTCAAAGCAAACGATTGGAGCGCCCTCATGAGCTGGAACGAACGGATTATCAAGGAGTTCCGGGAGAACAACGGGAAGGTGGGCGGCATGTTCGAAGGCGCCCCGATGGTGGTGCTCACCACCGCCGGCCGCCGTTCGGGCAAGCCGCACACCAACCCCGCGATCTACCTGCGCGACGGCGGCCGCTACCTGGTGTTCGCCTCCAACCTCGGCAGCCCGGAGCACCCCGACTGGTACCACAACCTGGTGGCCTCGCCCCAGGTCACCATGGAGATCGGTACCGACGAGGGGCACGTGAAGCCCTTCGCCACCCGCGCCGTCGTCCTGGAGGGCGAGGAGCGCGACCGGCTGTACGAGCTGCAGAGCACCATCAGCCCGTCCTTCCGCGAGTACCAGGAGAAGACCACCCGGGTCATCCCGGTGGTCGCCCTGCACCCGCTGGACCTCTCCACCGACAACGAGCGCAACAAGATGATCGGCCGTCAGCTGATCATCCACCACAACGAGCTGCGCGGCGAGCTCGCCGAGGTCCGCGCCGCCGTCGAGGCCGCGCTCGACGGCGGGGGCGCCGCCCGTCCGACCGCCGACCTGACCCGGCAGCTGCACCGCCGATGCCTGAGCTTCTGCTACGGACTGCAGATGCACCACACCCGCGAGGACGGCTCCTTCACCGCCTTCGAGCAGCAGTTCCCGCACCTCGTGCCCGCCATCACCCGGCTGCGGGAGGAGCACAAGGTGGTCGAGGAGGCGCTGGCCCGCCTGGAGGAGGTACTGGAGCGCGGCCTCGCGGCCGAGGGCGGCGACGTCGTCGAACTCCGGGCGGAGCTCGACCGCGCGATCAACGGCCTGGAGGAGCACTTCGCCTACGAGGAGGAGCACCTGCTCCCCGCGCTGGACGTGCCCCGTCCATCCTGACCGGGCCCCGGGCTGGCCGGGGCCCCCGAACCACGGAGCGTGCTGACATGCGCTACACGCTGCTCGGCAAGTCGGGCCTGAGGGTCTCCGAACTCGCCCTCGGCACCATGACCTTCGGCACCGACTGGAAACTGCCCCCCGAGGTCCCCGGCCGCCTGCTCGACCTGTACGCCGACGCCGGCGGCAACCTGATCGACACCGCCAACGAGTACGGCAACGGCACCGCCGAGTCGCTGCTCGGCGAACTCCTCGCCGGCCGCCGCGACCGGTTCGTGCTGACCACCAAGTACACGATGCAGACCCGGCCGGGGGACCTCAACTCGGCCGGGAACCACCGCAAGAACCTCGTCACCTCCCTGGAGGCGAGCCTGCGCCGGCTGCGCACCGACCACCTGGACCTGCTCTGGGTGCACGCCCGGGACACCCTGACCCCGGTGCCCGAGGTGATGCGCGCCCTGGAGGACGTCGTCCGCGCCGGGAAGGTGCTCCACATCGGCGTCTCCGACTGGCCCGCCTGGGAGGTCGCCCAGGCCAACACCCTCGCCGAGCTGCGCGGCTGGTCCGCCTTCGTCGGCCTCCAGCTGCACTACAACCTCCTCGACCGCACCGCCGAGCGCGAACTCCTGCCGATGGCCCACGCCTTCGACCTCCCGGTGCTCGCCTGGGGGCCGCTGGCCGACGGCCGGCTCACCGGCAAGTACCTGACCGGCGGCACCGGGCGGCTGGACACCGTCGCCTGGGGCCGGGCCCGCGGCGAGGGCGACGACGTCGTCCGCGAGGTCCTCGCCGTCGCCGAGGCGGTCGGCCGTCCGCCCGCGCAGGTCGCGCTGGCCTGGCTGCGCTCGCGGCCCGGCACGGTGATCCCGCTGGTCGGCGCCACCTCGGAGGAGCAGCTGCGGCAGAACCTCGCCGCGGCCGAACTGGACCTGGACGACGAGCAGCTGGCCGCGCTGGAGCGGGTCAGCGCGGTGCCGGCCGGGTTCCCGCACGCCTTCCTGCGCTTCCCGGCGATGGTCCGGCTGATCTACGGCGACCAGTGGGAGCTCGTCGACGACCGGCGCACCACCGTCCGCCGCGCCGTCGCCGACGACCTCTACGGCAGCGCCGCGCGCTGACGCCGCACACCGAACACCACACATCACACACCGCACATCGCACACCGGCACGACGGCCGGGGCCCGCCGGCAC
>NZ_JBHVIV010000131.1:0-17099 GCF_042799475.1 Kitasatospora sp. NPDC057692
GGTCCCGCGGGCGCCCCCCGGGGGGCACCGTCCCGGCCCCGGGGCGCGCCCGCCCCGCCCCCCGGCCCCGCGGCCCCCCCGGGTCACCCCGGGGGGGCCCCCCCCGCGGGTCGGGCGGGGGGGCCGCCCCTCTTTCCCTGTGTCCGGTCGCCTGCTCAGCCGGCGAGCGCGGCCTTCACCACGGCGGCCACCCGGCCGCCCTCGGCCAGGCCCTCGACCTTCGGCCGCACCAGCTTCATCACGGCGCCCATGCCCTGCGGCCCGCTCGCCCCGCTCTCCGCGACGGCGGCGGCCACGATCGCGGTCAGCTCCTCGTCGGACAGCTGCTTGGGCAGGTACCCGGCGAGCACCTCGCCCTCGGCCCGCTCCCGGGCGGCCTGCTCGGCCCGGCCGGCGGTGTCGAACGCCTCGGAGGCCTCCCGGCGCTTCTTCGCCTCCCGGCCGATGACCTTGAGCACCTCGGCGTCGGAGAGCTCGCGCTTCGCCTTGCCCGCCACCTCCTCGCTGGTGACGGCGGCCAGCGTGAGCCGGATGGTGGACGAGCGCAGCTCGTCCCGGTCCCTGATGGCAGCCGTGAGGTCCTCCTGCAGCTGCGCCTTGAGCGTGGTCATGGCCCCGAGTCTCCCACCTGCGACGTTCCGCCGCCCACCATTAACCCGCGCCCGGTCTTCCACCCGCCCACTGAAACCATTTAAAGTGGTTACATGACCGAAGAGCGAGCCCCCGGCCTGGTCCTGCACTCCCCCGGCGGGACGCGGTTCCACTTCGACCCCGGCGCGCTCTGCCTGGAGCTCCTGCCCACCGGCGGCCCCGGCCCGTACGCCCGCTACGAGGTGCTGCACCGGCCCGCCGACCTGGCCGACTGGGCCGCGAAGTCCCGGCTGAACCTGCCGCCCGGCGCCGTCCGGATCACCGACGCCCAGCTCACGGCCGTCCGGACCCTGCGGGACGCCCTCTGGCGGCTCACCGCGGCCCGGGCCGCCCACGGCCCGGGGGCCGGCGGCCTCGCCGACGCCGCCGGCTCTGCCTACCGCGCCGCCCTCGACTCCCCCGCCGCCGACGCCGCCGACTACGCCGTGCTCAACCGGGCCGCCGCCCGCCCCCCGCTCGCCCCGCAGATCGGCCCGGACGGCGCGCCGACGCCCCCGCTGCCCGGCGACGGCGACCAGCTCGCCTCCACCGTCGCCCGCGACGCCATCGCGCTGTTCACCGGCCCGGCCGCGGACCGGATCCGCGAGTGCGGCGCCGACAACTGCTACCTGCTCTTCGTCGACACCTCGCGGCCCGGACGGCGGCGCTGGTGCTCGATGGAACGGTGCGGCAACCGCCACAAGGTCCGGGCCCTGCGCGCCCGGCGCGAGCAGGACGAGGAGTGATCCCGTGAACACCGGCACACCCGGCCGCCCGGTCGGACTCACCAGGGACGCCGGCTGGGAGATCGGCGTCTCCCGCACCCTGCCGCACCCGCCCGAGGCCGTCTGGTCGCTGCTCACCTCCCCCGACGGCCTGGCCCTGTGGCTCGGCCCCGGCGCCCGCCTCGCCGACCGGGTCGGCGGGCCCGTCACCGCCGACGACGGCTCCGCGGGCGAGCTGCGCGGCCTGCGCCCCGGCTCGCGGATCCGCCTCACCTGGCGGCCCGCCGGGCGGTCCGCGGCGACCACCGTGCAGGTCACGGTCACCCCGAGCCGCGGCGGCACGCTGCTGCGCTTCCACCAGGAGCGGCTCCACGACGAGGCCGAACGCACCCGGCGGCGCACCCACTGGCACACCGTCCTGGACGCGGTGGCCGCCGAGCTCGCCCCGGACGCCGGCTGAACCACCCGGACGCGCCCGCTCCGTGTCCCCGTGCGACCACCGGCAGTTCACCCGCTGATCCGCCGTCTGAGAGCATGGAACGATGCGACCGCTGTACTCCGTTCCCCTCGGAATCGCCGCCACCGGCGCCGCCTGCCTCGCCTACTCCGTTGGGTACGAGGTCCGTTCCTTCCGCCTCCGCCGGGTCGAGATCCCGGTCCTCCCCCGGGGCGCCCGACCCATCCGGGTACTGCAGGTCTCCGACATCCACATGGTGAGCAACCAGGGCAAGAAGCAGCGCTGGCTGCAGAGCCTCGCCGGGCTGCGCCCCGACCTGGTGGTCAACACGGGCGACAACCTCTCCGACCCGCTCGGCGTCCCGGCCGTCCTGGACGCGCTCGGCCCGCTGATGGAGTTCCCCGGCGTCTACGTCTTCGGGTCCAACGACTACTACGGCCCGGCCCGCAAGAACCCGGCCCGCTACCTCCAGGCCATGCGCAGCGGCGTCCACGGCATGAACAACCCCGACGGAACCGCCGCGCGCGGCATCAGCGGCGCCGTCCACAACCCCTGGGAGAAGCTGCGCGACGGCTTCGACGCGGCCGGCTGGCTGGACCTCACCAACACCCGGGGCCGCCTCACCGTCGCCGGCCTCGACCTGGAGTTCACCGGCCTGGACGACCCGCACATCCGCCGCGACCGCTACAGCGAGGTCACCGGCGGCCCCTCCGCCGACGCCGACCTCTCCCTCGCCGTCGTGCACGCCCCCTACCTGCGCGTCCTCGACGCCTTCACCGCCGACCGCTACCCCCTGATCCTCGCCGGCCACACCCACGGCGGCCAGCTCTGCGTCCCCTTCTACGGCGCCCTGGTCACCAACTGCGACCTCGACGCCAAGCGGGTCAAGGGCCTCTCCACCCACCAGGCCGGCGGCAGCCGCTCCTACCTCCACGTCTCCGCCGGCTGCGGCACCAACCGCTACACCCCCATCCGCTTCGCCTGCCCCCCCGAAGCCACCCTCCTCACCCTCACCCCAGCCCCTCGCTGACCCTCCCACCCCGCTCGCCGAGAAACCGGATTTCGTCTCTCGGCGAGCGTCCGGTAGAGTTCTACTCGTCGCGAAGGAGACGGAGCGACAAACAGAAAGACCGGGGTGTGGCGCAGCTTGGTAGCGCGCTTCGTTCGGGACGAAGAGGCCGTGGGTTCAAATCCCGCCACCCCGACCCAGTCCAGAGGGCCTATCGGAGAAATCCGGTAGGCCCTCTGGCGTTGTGCGTGCCGGGCTGAGTGACTTGGCTTCGAGTGATCCACGGTGCCAGCGGTGACCCGAAGCATTCACCGGCTTCAGGGTTCCGGTACGACGGCCTCTACCGGGTCGAGTCACACCACCGCAAGATCGGCGGGTGAAGCAGCTCCACAAGGGGCGGTGCCAGATGTGCGGTCAAGTACTCCTGGTTCCAGGCGACTCCCACTACAGCGAGGGTGCTCATATCCAGGCCATCGGATACCCGTACAACGGCCCGGACGTGCTGGAGAACGTCCTGTGCCTGTGCCCCAACTGCCACGTTCTCTTCGACTACGGGGCCCGCTACCTAACCGACGATCTCCGCATCATCGACGGGGTCACGCAGGAAGAGATCGGCAAGCTGCGGACTCATCGCCAGCACAAGCTCGACATCCGCTACGTTCGACACCACCGGGGCCGCTGGGTCGCCGAGGACTGAGCGGTAGCGCCGCTTCGTCGACCCTTGGGCGGTTGGGGAACCGGGATCTGGGCGCAGGCGTTTGATCACGCGAAGATCGCCTACCGAGCAGGAGACCCTGATGGTCCGGGTGAGTCGCACCGCCGAGGTCTGCGCTGCCGTTGATGCTCTACATGTCGACCTGCCTTCCGGGCAGTCCGATCCCTCACAGTCGATCATGCTGCTGTGGGCGATCGGCTGCGCCGCGTCCGGCAAGGCCCGGCTCTTCGACTGGGAGAAGGTTCGCAAGGAAGTCGGTCCGCTGCTCGAACTGCACGGGCAGCCCGGCTTCGCCCCTTCGCCCGAGTACCCGTTCGTGGCATTGAGCCGATCGGGGTTGTGGGAGCTGACGGGTTTCACCGGTGGGGTTCCGGCGGCTCACGGTGAGGCAGTGAAGCGCTGGGTCCAGGAACACAAGCCGCGCGGCGGTCTCAGCCCGCAGGTCTACAAGCTTGTGGCTACCGACCCTGTGGCACGACGACAGGTGGTCAACCGGCTGATGTCCCGGTTCTTCGCGGCCGCGGAAACTGACGAGTTGCTGGCCACGAGGCTTGCCAACCTCGTCTTCGACGGATTCGGGCCAGTACCTGGAGTTGCGGTCGGGCAGGTCTTCTCCAGCAGGAGGGAGCTCTTCGACGCGAACGTGCACCGACAGCTCCAGGCAGGGATCTGTGGCACCCAGGATCGCGGGGCGGAATCCATCGTCGCGTCCGGCGGCTACGAGGACGACGAAGACATGGGCCATGTCATCCTCTACACGGGCCAGGGCGGTCGAGACAGCGATTCCGGTCAGCAGATCAAGGACCAAGAGCTCACCCGGGGGAACGCGGCTCTGGTGACCAGTCTCACCACGGGAGTTCCCGTACGCGTTGTCCGGGGGGTGCCCCGGCCCGGACCAGGTTCGTCGATGGACTACCGCTACGACGGGCTCTTCCGTGTGGAGCACTACTGGTCCGAGCCCGGGCAGTCCGAGCATCTCGTATGGCGATTCCGCCTCGTTCAACTCGCCGAGGAGGAGATACCCCGGCGGGCGCCGGCGCCGCGTCCTCGCGTGCCGGCGGGTAACGAAGCGCCCTCGCGTATGGAGGCCGTCGCCCAGCGAATCGTCCGGAGCACGGCAGTGGCGGACTTCGTCAAGCGGGTGCACGACTTCCACTGCCAGGTCTGCGGGCTGCGCCTCATGGCCCCCACCCGCCCGTATGCCGAAGCCGCACACATACGGGGGCTTGGCAGTCCACACTTCGGACCGGATCTCCCATCCAATGTGCTCTGCCTCTGCCCCAACCACCACACCTTGTTCGACTTCGGCATGCTGCTCATCGACGACGACCTGACCGTCACTGACCGTTCCTCGGGAGCAGTTCTCGGACGTCTGCGCGAAGTATCCGACCATCAGATCGATCGCTCGCATCTCGCGTACCACCGGGAGCACTACTCGGGCTTGGGCTGGCACGGTCCCATCGGCGACTAGGAGATCCCCCAACTCGTCAGTGGCGAGGGGTGATGGGGGTGAGTGGGGGGAGGTGGGATTCGAGGGTGTGGGCGGCGTGGAGGGCGAGGTCTTCGCGGTAGGGGCGGGTGATGAGTTGGACGGCGGTGGGGTGGTGGGGGGCCGTGGGGGTGAGGCCGGTGGGGAGGGAGACGGCGGGGAGGCCGGCGAGGCTGGTGGCGGTGCACAGGGCCATGGCGGCGGCGACGCGGTCGCGGGAGGCGGGGTCGTGGGATTCGAGGCCCGGGGTGGGGATGGGGTCGGTGTAGACGGGGGCGAGAAGGAGGGGGTGGTCGGCGAGGAATTCGGCCCAGGCGCGGCGGATGGTGAGCCAGGTGCCCATCAGGGTCATGAACTCGGCGGGGCCGGCCGGTGAGGTGCGGTCCATGACAGGGGCGAGGTAGCGGTCGCCGCCGGGGCCGAGGAGGGGGCGGACGGCCGGCCAGGTGGGGGCGAACTCGGTGACGGTGAGCAGGTCGTAGGCGGCGAGGGTCTCGTCGAGGAGCGGGACGTCGGGGACCTCGTGGACGTCGTAGCCGGCGTCGGAGAGGACGGAAGCGGCGGTGGCGACGGCGGCGCGGGCGGTGGGGTGGACGCCGCGGCCGCCGGGGTCGGCGACCACCGCGACCCTGACCGGGGCGGGCAGCGGTTCGCCGTCCAGGGGGGCCGGGACGGCGCGCGGGTCGCGGGGGTCGGTGCCGGCGAGGAGGTCGAAGGCGAGCCGGAGGTCGGCGACGCTGCGGGCCAGCGGGCCGTCGGTGACCAGGAACTGGGAGGCGGGGCCGGGGTCGGCCGGGCCGAGGATGCGGTGGTCGGCGGGGAACCGGCCGTAGCTCGGCTTGAGGCCGGCCACGCCGCAGAAGGCGGCGGGCACGCGGATGGAGCCGCCCGAGTCGTTGCCGAGGCCGAGGGCGGCCATGCCGGTGGCGACGGCGACCGCGTCCCCTCCGCTGCTGCCGCCCGGGGTGACGGACGGGTCCCAGGGGTTGACGGTGTCGCCGTAGAGCTCGCTGCGGGTGTGCATCCCGGACAGGACCAGGGTGGGGAGGTTGCTGTGGCCGATCGGGATCGCGCCGGCGGCTCGGAGACGGGCGACCGGGGGCGCGTCGGCGGCGGCGACCAGGTCGCGGAAGCGCGGGACGCCGAAGGTGGTCGGGACGCCCTCGATCGCGGTGGTCTCCTTCACCGTGAACGGCACGCCGGCCAGTGGGCCGAGCGGTTCGCCGGCGGCGCGGCGGCGGTCGGTGTCGGCCGCCTGGGCGCGGGCGCGGTCGGCGAGGAGTTGGGTGATCGCGTTGACCTCGGGGTTCACCTCGGCGATGCGGGCGAGGTGGGCGTCGAGTAGTTCGGCGGCGGAGATCGCGCCGGTGCGGACGGCGTGGGCCTGGGCGGTGGCGGTGAGGGACCAGGGAGCGGTGGTGGGAGAGGAGGCGGGGAGGCGGGAGGAGAAGGAGGAGGAGGGGTGGGGGGAGGGGAGGAGGGGAGGCGGGCTGGTCATGGGTGGGCTCCGAGGGGAGAGGCGTAGTGATGCGCTCGTATCGGAAGGGTAGCCTTTGAAGCGATACGACCGCATCGGATTAAGTGGGGAGCACGGCGTGCCCAGGCAGGTGGATCTGGAGGAGCGGCGGCGGGTGATCGCCGAGGCGGTCTGCCGGCTCGCCGACGAGAGCGGGCTGGAGGGCGTCACGGTGCGGGACGTCGCCGAGCGCGCGGGGCTCTCGATGGGGGCCGTCCAGCGGTGCTTCCGCACCAAGGAGGAGATGCTGGTCTTCGCGCTCCGGTACGTCGGCGGGCGGATCGAGCGGCGGCTGCGGGAGCGGTTGGGCGGCAGCCCGGCGCAGTCCGCGGCCAGCGCGGTCGGCTACGCGGCGGAGGAGCTGGCGCTGCTGCGGGCGGAGCACCGCTCCGAGGCGCGGGTCTGGCTGGCGTTCCTGGCGCAGGCCGCGGTGAGCGAGGCGCTGGCCGGGCCGCTGCGGTCGGGGTACGCGGCGTCGGAGGAGCTGTTCCTGGAGCTGCTGGCCGAAGCCGGAGCCGACGAGGGGACGCGGGCGGTCGAGGTGCGGACGCTGCTGGCCCTGGTGGACGGGCTGACCGCGCACGTCCTGGTCGGGCGGCTGACGGAGGGCCAGGCCGCCGAGGTGCTGCACACGCACCTGGAGCGGCTCTGGAGGGACTGAGCGACGGCCGGTACGGGGTGGCGGCCGATCAGCACGGGGCGGCGGCCGATCGGCGCGGGGTGGCGGCGGCGTAGAGGACGTCGCGGACGGCGGGGATGGCCTCGCGGTCGGCGCGCCAGACCAGGCGGAGGTGGAGCGGGGGCACGGGGGTCGCGGTCGCGAGGCGGCGCAGGGTGCCGGCGGCGAGGTGGTCGTGGACCGCGAACTCCGGGAGCAGCGCCATGCCGAGGCCGCGTTCCGCGCAGGCGCGGGTGACGGCGACGCCGCCGGTGTGCAGGCGCTCCACCTCGGGGCCGAACAGCCGGTCGCCGGCGAGGCGGAACGAGCAGGCCGGCGCGTTCACCAGCAGGCGCCGACCCGGGTCCGGCGACTCGGGCGCGGCGACCAGGACGAGCGGGACGTCCTCCAGGTCGAGGTGGGCCAGCGGGACCGGCGGCAGGGCGAAGCCGAGTTCGCCGAGCGGTCCGGCGGTGTCCAGGACCAGCGCGGCGTCCAGGCTCCCGGCCGCGACACCGTGCAGCAGGCCGTCCCGCGCCGCGTCGGTGTGCAGCGAGACGTCCAGCTCCGGGTGGTGTTCGGCCAGCCGGGCGAGCACCCGGGGCGCATGGGTCGCGGCGACGGTCTCCAGGGCACCGAGCCGCAGGACCAGGCGGCCGCCGGTCACCTCGCGGCGGGCCTGGTCGGCCTGGTCCAGCAGCCGGCGGGCCCAGGGCAGCAGCCGCTGCCCGGCCGGGGTCGGCGCCATGCCGCGCGGTGAGCGCTCGAACAGGGCGGTGCCGAGCGAGCGTTCCAGGGTGCGGAGCTGCTCGGAGACGGAGGACGGCGCGAGGCCGAGGGCCACGGCGGCGTCGGTGACGGTGCGGTGGACGACGACCGCCTCGAAGGTGCGGAGCTGTCTGAGTTCCATGCGCGGTCCGTCCCCCTGATGTCCGGCGCCGGGGGTCCAGGGTACGGCGGCATCGCGCGTGCGGTGCCCGCCCCCGGGCATTCGGTCGCGAGGCCCCGGGCATTCGGCCGCTCGGCCCCGGGCGTTCGGGATTCCCGAACGCGGCGTTCGGGGCGGGCGGTGGAGCCGGGCGAGGGCAACCGCGCAGGGTGGGCGGCATGCTGAATGAAGAGGTCAGGGCGAGGGCGGACGCCCGGGGCCGGGCGCTGTTCGGGATCGCGCTCGGGTACTTCGCGGTGCTGCTGGACACCACCGTGCTGTCGGTGGCCGAGCCCGATCTCGCGTCCTCGCTGGGGAGTCCGACGGCCGGCCTGCAGTGGGTGGTGACCGGGTACAGCGTGGCGTTCGGGGCGGTGCTGCTGTCCGGCGGCGCGATCGCCGACCGGTACGGCGCGCACCGTGCGTTCCGCTGGGGCATCGCGGTGTTCGGCGCGGGCTCGCTGCTCAGCGCGCTCGCGCCCGGCCTGGCGGCGCTGGTGCTGCTGCGGGCGCTGCTCGGGGTCGCGGCGGCGGCCGCGGTGCCGGCGAGCATGGCGATGATCGCCCGGCTCTACCCCGACCCGGCCGAGCGGGCCCGCGCGGTCGCGGTGTGGGCGGCGGTCAGCGGTTGCGCGATGGCGTTCGGGCCGGTGGCGGGCGGTGTGCTCGTCGACCTGGGCGGCTGGCGGGCGGTGTTCTGGATCAATGTGCCGCTGACCGCGCTGGTGCTGGCGCTCACCGCCGGACCGGCGGTGCGCTGCCCGGTCGGCGGCCGTCCCGTCGACTGGTGGACGCAGCTCGCGGCCTGCGCGGTGCTGGCCCTCGCCACCGACGCGCTGATCGAGGCCTGCGCGGGCTCCTGGACGCGGGCCGGCTGGTCGGCCGGGGCCGCGCTGCTCGCCGGGACGGTCTTCGCACGGCGTGAACGGCGCAGTACGGCACCGGTGTTGCGGGCCGACGTGGTGCGGGCGCCGGGGATGCCGCGGGTGCTGCTGGCCGGGGCCGCGGTGAACTTCGCGCTGCTGGGGCTGCTGTTCCTGCTGCCGCTGCTGCTCCGGGAGGACCGGGGGCTGTCCCCGGCGCTGGCCGGGCTGGCGTTCCTGCCGATGACCCTGCCGCCGGGCTTCAATCCCCTGCTCACCGGGCGGATCGTCGCCCGCGTCGGACCGTGGCGGCCCGCCGCGGGCGGGTTGGCGCTGCTCGCGGGCGGCTGCCTGGTGACCGCGGCCGCCGTGGCGGCAGGGGCGCCGTACCCGCTGCTGGCGGTGGGCTTGTCGGGCGCGGGGTTCGGGGTTTCGTTCGCGCTGCCGGCGCTGGTGACGGCGGTGGTGTCGGCGGCGCCGGAGGGGGCGGCGGGCGCGGCCGGCGGCGTGCTGAACGCCGTCCGGCAGGTCGGGGCCTCGCTCGGGGTGGCGGTGCTGGGGTCCTTCGCGGGCTCCCCCGGGCGGGCGGGGGCGGCGCTGCTGCTGCCGGCGGTCGCGTGTGCGGCGGCGGGGGTGCTGCTCTCCCGGCGGCGCACGTGCCCAGGAGGGCGAGGAGTCGGTGAGCCGCGGTGGCGCACGTGACCAGGAAGGCGCGGGGCCGGTGAGCCGCGGTGGCGCACGCGACCAGGAAGGCGCGGGGCCGGTGAGCCGCGGTGGCGCACGCGACCAGGAAGGCGCGGAGTCGGTGAGCCGCGGTGGCGCACGCGACCAGGAGGGCGCGGGGCGGGCGCTCCGGTGGTCGGGCCGGGCTCCCGGGGCCCATAACATAGCGGTCGTTCTTTTTGTTTGCCGAGGCGTTTGGAGCTACCCGTGGCGAGAGCCCAGCAGGAACGTGCCGTCCGCACCCGCGCGACCATCCTGCGGGCCGCCGCGCAGATCTTCGACGAGTACGGCTTCAGCGGCTCCAGCGTCAGCAGGATCATCAACCTGGCCGGGACCACCCAGGGGGCGATGTACTTCCACTTCAGGTCGAAGGAGGACCTCGCCAAGGCGGTCATCGACGAGCAGACCTCCGACCTGGACCTGCCGGAGCAGCCGGAGGGACTGCGCCAGCTCGTCCGGACCACCCTCTACCTGGCCGACGAGCTCCAGGGGAACGTGCTGCTGCGCGCCGGGGTCACCCTCGCCGTCGAGCAGGGGCAGCTCGGACTGCGGGACTTCAGCCCGTACGAGATGTGGGCGGGGCAGTTCCGCGCCGAGCTGGAGGCCGCCCGGCGGGCCGGTGAACTGCTCGACGACGTCGCGGTCGAGGAGTTCGCCCAGGTGCTGGTCGCGGCGTACACCGGCTCGCAGATCATGTCCCACCTGCGCACCGGGCGCGCCGACCTGCCCGAGCGGATCGTCCAGCTGTGGTGGTTCCTGCTGCCCGGCATCGCGCCCGCGCCGCTGGTCGCCGAACTGCGCGCGTACGTCCGGGAGTACGGGAAGCCGCCGGCCTGACGGCCGTGAGCGGGACGGGCCGGCCGCGTCAGACCGGCGCCGGCACCTTCGGGTCGACCGCCTCGGTCTCCCGCCGGGCCCCCGCGACGATCCCCGCCAGCGCGGCCCGGCTCGCGCCGAGCGTCAGCAGCTGCTGGTCCAGGAGGTCGAGCCGCTGTTCCAGCACCTCCAGCATGCACGGCGCCACCGTGCCGTCACCCTCCACGCAGGGCAGCACGTCCCGGATGGCGCCGGTGGAGAGCCCCGCCCCCAGCAGCGCACGGATGTTGCGGACCACCGCCGGCGCGCCCTCGCCGTACCGGCGGTGCCCGCCCTCCGGCCGGTGGGACTCCAGCAGGCCCTGCTCCTCGTAGTACCGCAGCAGGCGGACACTGACCCCGGTCCGCGCCGCCAGCTCGCCGATCCGCATGTGATGCCCCTCACATCCACTTGAATCTCACACGGATGTGAGATTGTAGCGTGATCGGCATGACGAACAACGAGATCAATGACCGGATCGCACGTCAGACCTACGCCATCGGCGGCGACTTGACGGTCAGCCGGATCGGCTACGGCACCATGCGCCTCGCCGACACCCCGGACGTCAAGCCCGCCGACGCCGTCATCTGGCACCCGCCCACGCCGCGCTCCGCCGCCCTGGGCGTGCTGCGCACCGCCGTCGCAAACGGCGTCCAACTCATCGACACCGCCGACTCCTACGCCCTCGGCGGCGGCGAGGAGCTGATCGCCGAGGCGCTGCACCCCTACGCCGAGGACGTCGTGATCGCCACCAAGGTCGGGCTGACCCGCCCGAGCCCGTCCGAGTGGGTCCCGCTCGGCCACCCCGCCTACCTCCGCCAGCAGGCCGAACTGAGCCTGCGCCGACTGCGGGTCGAGCGGATCGATCTGCTCCAGCTGCACCGGATCGACCCCGCGGTGCCGCTGGCCGACCAGATCGGCGCGCTCAAGCAGCTGCAGGACGAGGGGAAGGTCCGGCACATCGGCCTCTCCGAGGTCGGCGTGGAGGAGCTGGAGCAGGCGCTGGAGATCGCCCCGATCGCCGCCGTGCAGAACTGGTACAACCTGGCCACCCGCCGGCACGACGCCGTCGTCGACTTCACCGCCGAGCGCGGCATCGCGTTCCTGCCGTTCTTCCCGATCGCCGTCGGCGGCCACGTGGGCGGGGACGGCCCGGTCACGGAGGTCGCCCGGGAGCTCGGCGCCACCCCGGCGCAGACCGCGCTCGCCTGGCTGCTGCACCGCTCGCCCAACATCCTGCCGATCCCGGGCACCACGGCAGAGAGGCACCTGCTGGAGAACCTGGGCGCCCTGGGCGTCGAGCTGAGCGGCGAGCAGTACGCCCGCCTCGACGGGATCGCCGCCGCCGAGGCCTCGGCGGGTGAGTGAGCCGGCCGCGACCGTGACCGTGACCGTGGTTGCCGGGGGCAGCCGCGGACTGCCCGGCTGCATCATCTGTAGGGGAGGTCGGATCGTCAGGAGGTCGGCTGCGCGTGTGGGGCAAGTGGATCAGTTGCGAGGTGCCGCCCGGGGACGGCCGGGAGCGGTTCTCCGACGCCCAGCGGGCCTGGTCGGTGATCGGCGACCAACCCGGCCTGGTCGGACAGGTGGGCGGCTGGGATCCGGACGCCGGACGCGCCCGTCTCCTGGGCCTGTGGGAGGACGCGGAGGCGTACGGGCGGTTCATGCGCGAGCGGCACGACGCCGTACTCGGCGCGAGCGGCCAGGACGGGACGTTCACGGCGATCGGGACCGCCGCCGGGGCCGTCGTCCTGGAGATGCCCGGCGACGCGACCGGTCTGCCCCGCGCGCTCGAAACCGCGGCCCTGCTGCGCGTCGCCGACTGTCGGCTGCGACCGGGCCGGACGGCGCACTTCCTCGCTGTGCAGCGCGAGGTGTGGGCGCCCGGCATGGCGGCGGCCGGGGGAATGCTGGGCGGCGTGGTCATCCGGCTGGATCCGCAGCGCTACCTGGTCACCACCTTGTGGTCCGGGCCCGCCGCCCACCGGCGCTACGCCGTCGAGCGGCTGCCGGCCCTGCTTGAGCGTGCGGCGATCGAGGACGATCTAGGCTCGCTCACCGGTCATCTGGTACCGCTGGAACCGGACTGGACCGTGCTGCCGGTCAGGCCGCGGCGAGGGCCTCGTTGATCTTGCGGGTCATCTCGGCCATGGCGGGGCCGGGCTCGCCCTTGCGGGACCGCGTGGCGGTGGCGAGGGCGACGTTGACGACGCCGCGGAAATTGTCGGCCTCGGCGGGGTCCTGGGCGGCGAGCAGGGTCGCGGCGGCCGTCAGGGCAGGGAGGACGTGGTCGGCGAGTTCGGCGACGGACCTGCCGTCGAGGCCCTTCACCGCGGACTTCTCGGCGAGCACGTGCCCGATCGGGCCGGTCGCGGTGGCGAGGGCGATGGAGCCGTCGGCGGCGATCCGGTGGGGCGAGCCGGCGGCGTCGGCGGCGGCCAGCAGGGAGACGGCGCCGTAGGCGGCGGTGCGGAGGGTGGCCTTGTCCTGGTCGGTCAGGGTGAGGGACATGGTGGTGTGTTCCTTCGGTCGTGTGGGTGCTGGGTGCTGGGTGTTGGGTGCCGGATGGTGGGCGCTTGGCGTTTGGCGCTTGGCGTTTGGCGTTTGGCGTCGAAACGGTGGGCGTCAGGCGTCGAGGGCCTGGTAGACGGTGGTCCAGAAGTCGTGGATCAGCCGGGCCGAGTTCGGGACGGTCATCCCGACCTGGGTGAGCAGGAGACCGGTGATCCCGTTCTCCGGGTCGGCGTAGGTCGAGGTGCCGCTGCCGCCGTCCCAGCCGAACTGGCCGGTCGGCGCGTAGTCGCCGCGATAGGTGCGCACCGCCATGCCGAAGCCCCAACCCCCGTGCTGCCCCTGGCCGTACGACAGGTGAACGCTGTCGCGGGCGAGGGTCTCGCGGGCGGCGGTCTGCTCGGCGGTGAGGCGGTTGGTCGTCATCAGCTGGACCGCGGGGCGGGACAGGACGCGCTCGCCGCCGTGCGTGCCGCCGTTCAGCAGCATCCGGAAGTAGGCGTGGTAGTCGTCGGCGGTGGAGACCAGTCCCCCACCGCCGCCCGGGAACGCCGGGGGCCTGCTCCAGCGCCCGTCGGCCGACTCGTCCCACACGTGGAACTCCCCGGTCTGGGGGTCGGGGGCGTAGAGGGCGGGCAGCCGGTCGATCTTGTCGGCGGGCACGTGGAAGCCTGTGTCGGCCATACCCAGCGGGGCGAGGACGCGCTCGCGGAGGAACTCCTCGAACGGCCGGCCGGTCACCCGGGCGACGAGCACGCCGAGCAGGTCGCTGGCGATGTGGTACTGCCAGCGCTCGCCCGGCTGGTGCATCAGCGGGAGCGTGCCGAGGCGGCGCAGCCATTCGTCGGGCTCGGGCATCGGCTGCGGCAGGTCGGGCGTGAGGCCGTTCTCGATGATTGCGGTCATGATCGGGGTGCCGAGGGCCGTGATGTCCATGCCGAGGCCGAAGGTGGAGGTCAGCACGTCCCGGACAGTGATCGGCCGGCGGGCGGGGACGGTGTCGTCCAGCGGGCCGTCGATCCGCTTGAGCACCTGGCGGTTCGCGAGTTCCGGCAGCCAGGTCTCGACGAGGTCGTCCAGCCGCAGGCGGCACTCGTCGAGCAGGACCATGGCCGCGGCCACCGTGACCGGCTTGGACGTCGAGGCCATCCGGAAGATCGTGTCGCGGGCCATCGGGGCGCCGCCCTCGTGGCGCATGGTGCCGACCGCTTCGACGTGGGTCGCGTCGCCCTGGCCGATGAGGGCGACGACGCCGGGGACCGCCCCGGACTCGACGTGTCGCACGAGCACGTCGCGCACCTTGCGCAGGCCTGCTTCGGAGAGGTGGTTGCTGTTCTTGCCCATGATGAGTCTCCCCACTCATTGCTGTTCGAGAACTTCTGAACACCGATGAAGCTACATTGCGTTCAGATATTCGTCAACGCGCAATGAGATGCATCTGGCCTGTATTCATAGGGATGAATGGCCGATCTTTGCAATGAATGTGAGGCTAAAAGCAATGGCCGATCAAGGAGCCTTTGCAATGAGATCCAAGTGAATGCATACTTCGCACCGAGATCCGCAGGTGTCGACAGACGGAGGACGAGGACCGGTGCCCGGAGGCAGACTCACCAGCGAGGACCGTCAGCACATCGCCGCAGGCCTGGCCGAAGGGCTGGGATACGCCGAGCTCGGGCGGCGGCTGGGGCGGCCCGCCTCGACGATCATGCGCGAGGTCACGCGCAACGGCGGACCGGACGGCTACGGCGCGGACCGGGCCGCCGAGGCGACGCAGAGCCGGGCTCGGCGGGCCAAGAGGGCCCAGCCCGAGGCGCCGGAAGCTCCCGACAGCGGGTACGGGCGCGATCCGGAGGCGGTGCAGGGCTTCACGGAGGCCTTCACCGCGCTGCTCATGCAGTCGGGCCTTCCGAAGATGGAGGCCCGGGTGCTGGCCGCCGTCTTCACCACCGACGCCGGCGCCCTCACCGCGGCCGAGCTGGTGCAGAGGCTCCGCGTGAGCGCGGCGTCGGTCTCGCACGCTGTCGGGTTCCTCGAACAGCAGGGGCTGCTCAGACGGGAGCGTGTTCCCGGCGAGCGTCGCGAGCGCTACGTCACGGACGACGAGATCTGGCTTCGGTCATTGCTCGGGGCGGCGGAGATGAACGAGACCCTCGCGGGAATGGCGCACCAGGGAGCGGATGTCCTCGGGGCGGACACTCCGGCGGGGGCCCGGTTCGCCTCGTCGGCCGAACTCTTCCTGCTCATCGGAGGATCGATGAGGGAGTTGCTGGAGCAGTGCCGTCGTCGCATCGCCACGCGGGGCGCCGAGTAGGAGTGATCCCCGCGTTCGAGCCCGGCACGCAGGGGATTTGACGTCCATGGCGACGGCCCCGACCGGCGAGGCGGTCGGGGCCGTCGGGGATCGCAGGTCAGACGGTGCCGAACTCGCCGGCCTGGACGGCGGCGACGAACGCGGCGAAGGCGGAAGACGGGAAGACCAGCACGGCACCCTGAGGGTCCTTGGAGTCGCGCACGGGGACGATGCCGGGGAAGTCAGAGGCAACTTCGACGCAGGCCCCGCCGTTCTGGCTGTGGCTCGACTTGAACCACGTTGCCCCAGCCAGCTGTGGAGAATGAGTCATGATCGGAGATCCTTCCGAGCTGCGCGGATCCTTTCGAGCGAGGCCACATCCGAACTGGCGCCCACCTGAAGCCGATCGTAGTCCCTTGTCCACATCCTGACCGTCTCGGATTCCCGCGTGAGGAAACCCCGCTCCTGCGACTCCGTGTAGCCGAGGCGTGAGTTGTCGGGCAAGGTGAGCAGGTAGACCGATGCAGCAAACGGTCTGCGCTCCCCCATCGCGAAGGGCGCAATCTGAACGATCGTCTTCGGCCGGTCAGCCAACTGCGCCAAGTGGTCAAACTGCCCTTTCATCACAGCCGCGCCTCCCACCAATCGGAGAAGACAACTCTCGTCCAACACCGCATGGACAAGGGGGGCAGAGGGCCGGCCGAGCCGCTGCTGGCGGGCAATGAGGTAGGCAACCCGTTCCGCAGCGCCTTCCTCCGTGATGGCACCGCGCCGGACATCCGCCGCAGCAAGCGCCTCCGCATAGGCCTGGGTCTGGAACAGCCCGGGAATCACGCCGAGTTCGAACATCCGCAGCTCAACGGCTCTTGCCTCGTGCGCTGCATACTCCGGAAAGCCCTCCAGCAAGGATGATCCGCTCAGACTCCAGTACATCAGTTCTAGGGTCCCACCGGTCTCCAACACTTTGTCGGCCACTCGGACCCAGTCGAGTGTGGGAGTGCGTGTACCTCTTTCGAGGTTGGAGATCTGGCTGTCACTCAGGTTGGTGAGCCGTCCGAGCTGAACCTGACTCAGCCCTGCCGCCCTTCGTGACCTGCGAAGTTGCACGCCAAAGGCCGCAAGGGGAGATGTAGCCGGATCCAGTTCCGTCTCACGCATGATCAGACCTCTTCGATCCCTGAGTCCCACGGAGGAATCTGTCAAGTGGGGATGCCTTCCGATCCTAGGTCGCGGAAGGCCACCATGGCTACACCCCGTGAGAGATCCGGGACCCTGCGCAACCAATGGAGCCCCCATGCCCAGCCGCCCCCGCATTCCCGCCCACTCCCCCACCGTCGGCGAGGTCGTCCGCGACCTCGGGCACCGGGACTTCACCGGCAAGCCCGTCGAGGCCGTCTACATGGACACCCTCGCCGGGCTCGCCTACCTCCGGCCCGAGAGCGGCGGCTGCGAGTGGACCACCAGGCCCGAACACGTCCAGCCCCTCGACTCCCCCCGCTTCCTCACCGTCCAGCACCCCAGCCGGCCCCGCACCGCCGACGTGGCGTGAACCACCCCCGCAAACTCGTCGCCGCCGCCCTCGGCGTCCCCGCGCTCAGCGCCCTCACCGCCGCACTCATCTGCTGGCCCATCCAGGACGGGCCGCTCGCGCCACAGTTGTTGATCTTCGGGCTGATCCTCGCCACCGGCATCTCCGCAGGCCTCCCCGCCTGCTCCACCTGGATCACCAC
>NZ_JBHVIV010000132.1:0-16738 GCF_042799475.1 Kitasatospora sp. NPDC057692
CTCGGCGACCCGATCGAGGCGCAGGCGCTGCTGGCGACCTACGGTCAGGGGCGGGTGGAGCCGTTGTGGCTGGGGTCGGTGAAGTCGAACATCGGCCATACCCAGGCCGCGGCCGGTGTGGCGGGCGTGATCAAGATGGTCATGGCGATCCGGCACGGGCAACTGCCGCCGACGCTGCACGTCGACGCGCCGACCTCCCACGTCGACTGGGAGTCCGGAAACATCCGGTTGCTCACCGAGGCCCGGCCCTGGCCCGACAATGGCCATCTGCGCCGAGCGGGCATCTCGGCGTTCGGCATCAGCGGTACGAACGCGCATGTGGTGATCGAGGCGGCCGCCGAGGAGCCGGTCGGGGTTGCGGCGGAGCCTATGGGCGGGGTGGTGCCGTGGGTGCTGTCGGCCAGGTCCGGGGCGGCGTTGCGGGAGCAGGCGCGCCGGCTGGGCGCCTTCACCGCCGGTCATCCCGAGGTGGGTTCGGCAGCGGTCGGGGGCGCTCTGGCCGCCCGCACCGTGTTCGAGCACCGGGCGGTGCTGAGTGGTGTGGAAGCCCTGGACGCCCTGGCGGAGGGCCGGTCGGTGCCGGGTCTGGTCACCGGGACCGTCCGTCCGGTGGGTCGGTCGGTGTTCGTGTTTCCGGGGCAGGGTGCGCAGTGGGTGGGGATGGGTGGGGAGTTGTACGCCTCGGAGCCGGTGTTCCGGGCGGCGATCGACGCGTGTGGCGTGGCGTTGGCGCCGTTCACGGACTGGTCGTTGGTGGAGGTGCTGACGGGCGGTGGTTCATTGGAGCGGGTGGATGTGGTGCAGCCCGCCCTGTTCGCGGTGATGGTGGCGCTGGCGGAGCTGTGGCGTGCGCACGGTGTGGAGCCGGATGCCGTCGTCGGGCATTCGCAGGGCGAGATCGCGGCGGCGTACGTGGCGGGCGCGTTGTCCCTGGACGACGCCGCGAAGGCGGTCGCGCTGCGCAGCAGGGCCCTGGTCGCTCTGGCCGACCAGGGCGGGATGGTGTCGGTCGGCCTCGGGTATGAGCAGGGCGCCGCCTTCATGGCCCGCTGGGACGGCCGGCTGACGGTCGCGGTGGTCAACGCCCCCGGTTCGGTCGTCGTGTCGGGGGACCTGGACGCGCTGGACGAACTGCTGACGTCCTGTGAGGCCGAGGGCATCCGTGCCCGCCGTCTGCCCGTCAATTACGCCGCCCACTCCGCCCAGGTCGAGGCGATCCGTGAGCAGCTGCTCACCGACCTCGCGGACATCCGGCCTCGGCCCGCTGCGATCCCTTTCTACTCCACCGTCACCGCGGAACCGGTCGACACCACCGCCCTCGACGCCGACTACTGGTACCGCAACCTCCGCGAACCCGTGCTGTTCGACCGGACCACCCGGCTGCTGCTCGCCTCGGGCGGCGACCCCGTCTTCGTCGAGATCAGCCCGCACCCGGTGCTCACGCCCGCGCTGGAGGAGCACGAGGCGGGTCTGGTGACCGGTACGCTACGCCGCGACCACGGCAACCCGGCCGAGTTCCTGGCCGCCGCGGCGCGGCTGTTCGTCGCGGGCGTGCCGGTGCGGTGGCCGTTCCCCGGAGGACAGCCGGTGACGCTGCCCACCTACCCCTTCCAGCGGACGCGGTTCTGGCTCTCCGGAGGCGCGGGAGACGTGTCCGCGGCCGGGCTCGACCCGGTGGACCACCCGCTGCTCGGCGCCGCCGTCGAGGTGGGCGGGCAGCGGGTCCTGACGGGTCGGCTCTCCCTGGCCACCCACCCCTGGCTCGCGGACCACTCCGTCCTGGGGACGGTGCTGCTGCCCGCGACGGCGTTCGTGGAACTGGTGGTGCACGCGGCCGGGGCGGCAGTGGAGGAACTGGTCCTGGAGGCGCCGCTGATGGTGCCCGCGGACGGTGCGGTGGACGTGCAGGTCGTCGTGGGCGAGCCGGACGGGACCGGCCGCCGCACGGTCGACGTCCGGTCCCGTACGGACGGCTGGGTGCGGCACGCCACCGGCACGGTGAGCGGGAAACCCGTGGTCGGGCAGGAGCTGACGGCATGGCCGCCGGCCGGCGCGGAACCGGTCACCGGGCTCTACGACACGCTCGCCGCGGCGGGCTACGAGTACGGGCCGGCCTTCCAGGCCGTGCAGGCGGTGTGGCGCCGCGGCCATGAGGTGTTCGCCGAGGTCGCCGTGCCGGACGCGGCCCGGTTCTCCGTCCATCCGGCCCTGCTGGACGCCGCCCTGCAACCGCTGGCGCTGCTGGCCGGCACGGAAGGCGACGTGCGGCTGCCGTTCTCGCTGACCGGGATCGCGGTCCACCGCACCGGCGTGACCTCCGCGCGGGTGCGGCTGACGGTGGTGCGCCCCGGCACGTACGCCGTCCACCTGGCGGACCGGTCCGGCGGGCCCGTGGCGACCGTCGAGGCGCTGACCACCCGTCCGATGGCCGAACGCGGCCCGCTGTACGCCCTCGACTGGATTCCGCTGACCCCCGGCGAAGGCGCGCTCGGCGATGCCGTCGTCTCGCCCGGCTCGGTCGCCGAGGCGCTGGCGGCCGTCCAGGACTTCCTCGCCGGGCCCGGCGAACGGCTCGTGGTGCGCACGCGGGGCGCGGTCGCCGCCGTTCCCGGTGACGGGGTGAGCGACCCGGAGGCCTCGGCCGTATGGGGCCTGGTCCGGTCCGCGCAGTCCGAGCACCCCGGCCGGTTCGTGCTCGTGGACGCCGACGAGCTGCCCGACGGCCTGTCGGTCGGCGACGAGGACCAGGTGGCGGTGCGCCGGGGGGCCGTCTACGTGCCCCGGCTCGTGCGCTCCGCACCGGAGGCGTTCGACGGACGGCTGACTCAGGCGGACACGGGCAGCCTGGACGACCTCGCCTTCCTGCCGTACGAGCAGGCCCCGCCCGGGCCCCGGGAGGTGCGCGTCGCCGTGCGGGCGGCGGGCCTGAACCTCCGGGACGTGCTGATCGCCCTCGGCGTCTATCCGGACCCGGCGCTGCTCGGCAGCGAGGGCGCGGGCGTCGTCACCGAGGTCGGCGCCGAGGTCACCGGGCTGCGGCCGGGTGACCGGGTCGCCGGGTTGCTGCCCGGCGCGTTCGGCCGGGTGGCCGTCGCCGACCACAGGGCGCTGGTGCGCATCCCCGACGAGTGGACGTTCGCCCAGGCCGCCACCGTGCCGGTCGCGTTCATGACGGCCTGGTACGGCCTGCGCGATCTGGGCGGGCTGAAGGCCGGTGACCGGGTGCTGATCCACGCCGGGGCCGGGGGCGTCGGCATGGCGGCGGTCCAGCTCGCGCGGCTCTGGGGCGCGGACGTCCACGCGACCGCCGGCCCGGGCAAGTGGGACGCGCTGCGCGCCCTGGGGCTGGACGAGGACCACATCGCCTCCTCCCGGACCCTGGAGTTCGCCGACCGGTTCGGACCCTTCGACGTGGTGCTGAACTCGCTGTCCGGCGAGTTCCTGGACGCCTCCCTGCGGCTGCTCGCGCCCGGCGGGCGGTTCGTGGAGATGGGCAAGGCCGACATCCGGCCCGGCGTGCTGGCCTTCGACCTGGCCGACGCGGGACCGGAGCGGCTGGGGGAGATCCTGGCCGAGGCCGTCCGGCTGATCGGCGCGGGCGAGCTGCGTCTGCCGCCGTTCACCACCTGGGACGTCCGCCGCGCGCGGGACGCCTTCCGGTTCATGAGCCGGGCCGCGCACATCGGGAAGATCGTTCTCACTGTTCCCGTGGATCTCGATGCGGCCGGTACGGTGCTGATCACCGGTGGTACGGGGACGCTGGGGGGCCGTGTGGCCCGGCATCTGGTGGCCGAGCGGGGTGTGCGGCATCTGGTGCTGGTCAGCCGCGGTGGTGGCGGGTCGGCGCTGTGCGAGGAGCTGGCCGCGCTGGGCGCGGAGGTGACCGTGGCGGCCTGTGACGTGGCCGACCGGGACGCGCTGGCGGCGGTACTGGACTCGATCCCGGCCTCGCACCCGTTGACCGCGGTCGTGCACGCGGCCGGTGTGCTGGACGATGCCGTGGTCGAGTCGCTGACCCCCGAACGGCTCGCCGCGGTCTGGGAGCCCAAGGCACGGGCGGCCTGGAACCTGCACGAACTCACCCGGGGGCGGGACCTGACGGCGTTCGTCCTCTTCTCCTCGGCGGCCGGGACACTGGGCGCGGCAGGGCAGGCCAACTACGCGGCGGCGAACGCCTACCTCGACGGCCTGGCCGCGTACCGGCGTGCCCAGGGCCTGCCGGGGGTGTCGCTGGCCTGGGGCCACTGGGCCGAGGCCAGCGGGATGACCGGGAGGATGTCCGAGGCCGACGGCGAACGCCTCGCCCGCGCGGGGCTGCTGCCGATGGCGACCGAATACGGACTCGGGCTGTTCGACGGGGGCCTGGACACCGCGGAACCGGCGGTGGTCGCGGCCCGGCTCAAGGTGTCCGCCCTGGGCGACCGGCCGGTGCTGCGCGCGCTGGCACGCGCCCGCAAACCGGTGCGGACCACCGGACTGGCGGGTGAGCTGGGATCGCTCCCCGAGGCCCGGCAACGCGAGATCCTGCTCGATCTGGTCCGCACCCACGCCTCGGCCGTGTTGGGCCGCAGCGACACCGCGGCTGTCGGCGCCGAGCGCGCCTTCAAGGAGCTGGGCTTCGATTCGCTCACCGCGGTGGAGCTGCGCAACCGGCTGTCCACGGCGGTCGGGACCCGGCTGTCGGCGACGATGGTCTTCGACCACCCGACCCCGGCCCGGCTGGCCGAACACCTGCGGGAGGTGGTCCTCGGCATGGAGCGCCGGACGGCCTCGCCCGTGCCGGTCGGGGTTCCGGTGTCGGGTGATCCGGTGGTCGTGGTGGGGTTGGGGGCCCGGTATCCGGGTGGGGTGGGGTCGGCGCAGGGGTTGTGGGACCTGGTGGCGGGTGGGGCGGATGCGGTCGGGGAGTTCCCGTCGGATCGCGGGTGGGACGTGGGCCGTCTCTATGATCCGGCCGGTGCTCCGGGGACGTCGTATACGCGGGCGGGTGGCTTTCTGGGGGATGCGGGCGGTTTCGATGCCGCGTTCTTCGGGATCTCGCCGCGTGAGGCGCTTGCGATGGATCCGCAGCAGCGGGTGCTGTTGGAGACGGTGTGGGAGACGTTCGAGGACGCGGGGATCGATCCGACGTCGTTGCGGGGCAGTCAGACGGGTGTCTTCACCGGCATCTGGGCGTCCGGCTACGCGGGCGGAGTGGACCAGATCTCGCGCGACGCGGACGGTTATGTGGCCACCGGCACGGCGACGAGCGTGACCTCCGGGCGGGTGTCGTATCTGCTGGGTCTTGAGGGTCCGGCGGTGTCGGTGGACACGGCGTGTTCGTCGTCGCTGGTGGCGATCCATCTGGCGGCGCAGGCGTTGCGGGCGGGGGAGTGCTCGCTGGCGTTGGCCGGCGGTGTGACGGTGATGGCGACACCGGCCGCCTTCATCGACTTCTCCCGGCAGCGGGGGCTTGCGGCCGACGGTCGGGTGAAGGCGTTCGCCGAGGCCGCCGATGGTACGGCGTGGGGTGAGGGCGCGGGTGTCGTGCTGCTGGAGCGGTTGTCGGACGCCCGTCGCAACGGTCACCGGGTGCTGGCTGTGGTGCGGGGTTCGGCGGTGAACCAGGACGGGGCGTCGAACGGGCTGACCGCGCCGAATGGTCCGTCGCAGGAGCGGGTGATCCGTCAGGCCCTCGCCAATGCCGGGTTGGAGCCGTCCGAGGTGGACGCGGTGGAGGCGCACGGCACGGGGACGACGCTCGGTGACCCCATTGAGGCGCAGGCGCTGCTGGCGACTTACGGCCAGGGGCGGGTGGAGCCGTTGTGGCTGGGGTCGGTGAAGTCGAACATCGGCCACACCCAGGCGGCGGCCGGTGTGGCGGGTGTGATCAAGATGGTGATGGCGATGCGGCACGGGCAGTTGCCCCCGACGCTGCATGTCGACGCGCCGACCTCGCACGTCGACTGGTCGGCGGGACAGGTGTCACTGCTCACCGAGGCCCGGCCGTGGCCGGAGACGGGGCGTCCCCGCCGAGCGGGCATCTCGGCGTTCGGCATCAGCGGTACGAACGCGCACGTGATCCTGGAGCAACCGGCCCCGGATCCGGCCGCTTCCACGCCCGAGCCCGCGGCCGTCGTGCCGGAGCCGTGGCTGCTGTCGGCCAAGTCCGCGCAGGCGCTCCGGGCCCAGGCCCACAGGCTGCAGGCGTACGCGGCCAAGGTCCCCGACGCGGACGGAATCGCCTCCGAGCTCGCCGCACGGACCCGGTTCGCCCACCGGGCCGTGGTGACCGGACCGGAGGCACTGGCGGCCCTGGTGCGCGGGGAGACGAATCCCGGACTGGTGACCGGCGAGGCCCGCGACTCGGGCAGGTCGGCGTTCGTGTTCTCCGGTCAGGGTGGTCAGTGGGCGGGGATGGGGCGTGGCCTGTACCGGGTGTTCCCGGTGTTCGCGCGGGTGTTGGACGAGGTCTGCGAACGGCTGGAGTTGCCGGTGGAGGTGCTGTTCGAGGACGGGGAGGGGGTGCTGGGGCAGACGCTGTTCACCCAGGGTGCGGTGTTCGCGTTGGAGGTGGCGTTGTTCCGGCTGGTGGAGTGGTTGGGGGTGCGGCCGGACTTCGTGGTGGGGCATTCGGTGGGCGAGGTGGCGGCGGCCCATGTGGCGGGGGTTCTGGGTCTGGAGGACGCGTGTGCGTTGGTGGGGGCGCGGGGTCGGTTGATGCAGGGGTTGCCGGGTGGTGGGGCGATGGTGTCGCTGCAGGTGTCGGTGGAGGAGGTGGCGGGGTCGCTGGTGCCGGGTGTCGAGGTGGCGGCGGTCAACGGGCCGGATGCGGTGGTGGTGTCGGGGGAGGAGGTGGCGGTCGCGGCGGTCGCCGAGGTGTGGCGCGGTCGTGGGCGGCGGGTGAAGGGGCTGGAGGTGAGTCACGCGTTCCATTCGGCGCGGATGGATCCGGTGCTGGAAGAACTGGGTGTGGTGGCGGCGGGGTTGTCGTTCGGTGAGCCGTCGATCCCGGTGGTGTCCACGGTGGCCGGGCGTCCGGTGGAGGACATGGGGGAGCCGGGCTATTGGGTGCGGCAGGTGCGTGAGCCGGTCCGTTTCGCGGATGCGCTGGAGTGGCTGACGGGCCGGGGTGTGACGGGGCTGGTGGAGGTGGGTCCGCATCCGGTGCTGGTGGCCAACGGGCTGATGCGCCGTGGTGGTGATGCTCCGGAGCGGTTGTTCGCGGCGCTCGGGCGGCTGTGGGCGGACGGCGCCGTCGACTGGAAGCCACTCACGACCACGATCACGGGGACGCCGGGTGCGCGCGTGCCGTCGTACGCCTTCCAGCACCAGCACTACTGGCTCCACCCCACCACCCCGGCACCGGCCGGTGACGGCCGGATCGACCACCCGCTGCTGCGGGACGCCATGGAACTCCCCGACGACAACGGCGTGGTGCTGACGGGACAACTCGCCACCACCGCGCAGCCGTGGCTCACCGAACACGTCATCGCGGGCTCGCCCCTGCTGCCCGGCGCGGCGTTCGTGGACCTGGCGCTCCGGGCCGGCGAGTACGTCGGCTCCCCGTCGGTCGAGGACCTGACGCTGGAGGCACCGCTGGTGGTCGCGGACGGCGTCCAGCTGTCCGTGACCGTCGGCCCCGACCGGGCCGGCCGGCGCAGCCTCTCGATCCACTCCCGGACGGACGGCGAGTGGGTACGGCACGCCACCGGGACCCTGGACACCGTCGCCGTCGCACCACGGGAGCCCTGGGCACGGCAGTGGCCGCCGCACGCCGAAGCCGTCGACCTCGACGCCTTCTACGACAACCTGGCCGACGCCGGATTCGCCTACGGCCCGGCCTTCCAGGGCCTGCGAGCGGCCTGGCGCGACGGCGACACCCTCTACGCGGAGGTGGCCGCACCCTCCTCCGGTGACACCCGGTTCGCCCTGCACCCCGCCCTGCTCGACGCCGCGATCCAGACCGTGACCGTCGCCGACGACCGGGCGAAGATGCCGTTCTCCTTCGCCGGGATCTCCTGCTGGAGCGGCGCCGAGCACGCCAGGGTCCGGCTGACCGTGACCGGCGAGGACACCTGCGCGATCGGCCTCGCCGACCGGTCGGGCGCGCCGGTCGCCGAGATCGCCTCGCTGACCCTGCGCCGACCGGCCGGGGCCACCGCGCTGGACGTGCCGTACCGGGTGGCGTGGCCGGTCCTGGAAGCGGCGACCACCGCACCTGACGTCCCGGTCCACCACGCCGCATCGCCCGTCGAGACCCTGCGGGTGATCCAGGACTTCCTCGCCACGGACACCCCGCGGATGGTGGTCGCCACGCGCCACGCCGTGTCGGTCCGGCCGGGCGAGGACGTCGACCCGCAGGCCGCCGCCGTCTGGGGCCTGGTCCGGTCGGCCGCCACCGAGCACCCCGGCCGGTTCGTGCTGGTCGACCGTCAGGACGGCGACGAGGTCCGGCTGGCCGGCGACGAACCCCAGCTCGCGATCCGGGCCGGCGCCGTTCACGTCCCCCGCCTCGAACGGGTGCGGACCGAACCGCTGCCCTCGCCGCTCGGCCCCGAGGGCACGGTGCTCGTCACCGGCGGCACCGGCACCCTGGGCGGCACGATCGCCCGCCACCTCGCCGTACGGCACGGCGTGCGGCACCTGCTGCTGGTCAGCCGGAGCGGCCCGGACGCCCCCGGCGCGGCCGAGCTGACCGCCGACCTGGCCGCGCTGGGCGCGACCGCCGCCATCGTGGCGTGCGACGTGTCCGACCGCGGGGCGGTGGCACGGCTGCTCGCCGACCACCCGGTCACCTCGGTGATCCACGCCGCGGGCACGCTGGCCGACACCGTCGTGGAATCCCTCACCCCGCAGCAGTTCGCGCGCGTGTGGGAGCCGAAGGCCCTCGCGGCACGGCACCTCCACGAACTGACCTCGGACCTGGAGGCGTTCGTGCTGTTCTCCTCGGCGGCCGGTGTGCTGGGCGGCGCCGGCCAGGCGAACTACGCGGCGGCGAACGCGTATCTCGACGGCCTTGCCGCACACCGGCACGCCCAGGGACAGCCGGCCGTGTCGCTCGCCTGGGGCTACTGGGCGGAGACCAGCCGAATGACCGGGGGTCTGACCGCCACCGACCGGCACCGCCTGGCCAGGGCCGGCGTACGGCCGCTGCCGACGGCGGACGCGCTGGCCCTGTTCGACGCCGCGCTGACCGCGGGCACCCCCGTCCTCGCTCCCGTCAGGTTCGACCTGCCGGCGCTGCGCCGCGCCGGTGACCCGCCCGCCCTGCTGCGGGAGCTGGTACGGCCCCGGCGCAGGCGGGCCGCCGACCGCGTGTGGACGCAGGCCGAGGTGCTGCAACTCGTCGTGGGCGAGGTCGCCCTCGTCCTGGGGCACTCGTCACCGGGGGCGGTCAACCCCGACCGGGCGTTCACCGACATCGGGTTCGACTCGCTGACCGCCGTGGAACTGCGCAACCAGCTCGACGCGGACACCGGCCTGCGCCTGCCCGCCACGCTTGTCTTCGACCACCCGACACCGGCCCGCCTCGCCGCCTTCGTGCACACCCGGCTGCACGGCACCGGACCCGATCCCCTGCTCGCCGAACTCGACCGGCTCAGGTCCACCCTGGACGCGGCGGCCGCCGACGCCGACTACGAGACCGTCGCGGCCCGCCTCGAAGCACTGCTCGCGGCCTGGACCGCGAAGCGCACCGGCTCCGCGGTCGGTGTCGACGAGGCCAGCGACGACGAACTGTTCAGCCTTTTGGACGATGCGCACCGCAGGACCGAGGTCATCCGCTCGGGCGAGTCCCGCAACGCTGAGGAGTAGCGATGTCCGACGAAGAGAAGCTCCGCACGTACCTCAAGCGCGCCACGGCCGACCTGGGAGTGCTCGGCAAGCGCCTCGCCGACATGGAGGAGGCGGCGCGCGAGCCGATCGCGATCATCGGCATGGGCTGCCGCTACCCGGGCGGAGTGGAGTCCCCGGACGGCCTGTGGCGGCTCGTCTCGGACGGTGCCGACGCGATCACCGACTTCCCGCCGGACCGTGGATGGGACGTCGTCCACGACCCCGACCCGGACCGGCCGGGCACGACCTACACCCGATCGGGCGGCTTCCTCGCCGACGGCGCCGGCTTCGACGCAGGGTTCTTCGGGATCTCGCCGCGCGAGGCGTTGGCGATGGATCCGCAGCAGCGGGTGCTGCTGGAAACCGCCTGGGAGACCTTCGAGTACGCCGGCATCGACCCGACCACACTCGGCGGCAGCCGCACAGCCGTGTTCACCGGCCTGTGGTCCTCCGGCTACGGCAACCAGCCGCCGCCGGACCTCGAAGGTTTTCTCGCCACCGGAACCGCCACCAGCGCCACGTCCGGGCGGGTGTCGTATCTGCTGGGGCTTGAGGGGCCGGCGGTGTCGGTGGACACGGCGTGTTCGTCGTCGCTGGTGGCGATCCATCTGGCGGCGCAGGCGTTGCGGGCGGGGGAGTGCTCGCTGGCCCTGGCCGGTGGTGTGACGGTGATGGCGACGCCGGCGGGGTTCGTCGAGTTCTCGCGGCAGCGGGGGCTTGCCGCCGACGGCCGGGTGAAGGCGTTCGCCGAGGCGGCCGACGGAACCAGCTGGGGTGAGGGCGCGGGCCTGCTGCTGCTGGAGAGGCTGTCGGACGCCCGTCGCAACGGCCACCGGGTGCTGGCGGTGGTGCGGGGTTCGGCGGTGAACCAGGACGGGGCGTCGAACGGGCTCGCGGCGCCGAACGGTCCGTCGCAGGAACGCGTCATCCGGCAGGCGTTGGCGAACGCCGGACTGTCGACGGCGGACGTGGACGCGGCGGAGGCCCACGGCACCGGGACCACCCTCGGCGACCCGATCGAGGCTCAGGCGCTCCTGGCGACCTACGGTCAGGGGCGGGTGGAGCCGTTGTGGCTGGGGTCGGTGAAGTCGAACATCGGCCACACCCAGGCGGCGGCCGGTGTGGCCGGCGTGATCAAGATGGTGATGGCGATGCGGCACGGGCAACTGCCGCGGACCCTCCACGTGGACGCGCCGACCTCGCACGTCGACTGGGCCTCCGGCGCGGTCCGCCTGCTCACCGAGGCCCGGCCGTGGCCGGAGACGGGGCGTCCCCGCCGTGCCGGTGTGTCGGCGTTCGGCATCAGCGGCACCAACGCGCATGTGGTGATCGAGGCGGCCGCCGAGGAGCCGGTCGGGGTTGCGGCGGAGCCCGTGGGCCGGGCGGTGCCGTGGGTGTTGTCGGGGAAGTCGGATGCGGCGTTGCGGGAGCAGGCGCGTCGGCTGGGAGAGTTCCTGGCCGGGCACCCGGGGGTTGGCGCGGTCGCGGTGGGTCGGGCGCTGGCGGGGCGGTCGCGCTTCGATCACCGCGCGGTGCTGAGCGGTGTGGAAGCCCTGGACGCCCTGGCGGAGGGCCGGTCGGCGCCGGGTCTGGTCACCGGGACCGTCCGTCCGCTGGGTCGGTCGGTGTTCGTGTTTCCGGGGCAGGGTGCGCAGTGGGTCGGAATGGGTGGGGAGTTGTACGCCTCGGAGCCGGTGTTCCGGGAGGTGGTCGACGCGTGTGACGCGGCGTTGGCGCCGTTCACGGACTGGTCGTTGGTGGAGGTGTTGACGGGGGGCGGTTCGCTGGAGCGGGTGGATGTGGTGCAGCCCGCCCTGTTCGGGGTGATGGTGGCGCTGGCCGCACTGTGGCGTGCGCACGGTGTGGAGCCGGATGCCGTCGTCGGGCATTCGCAGGGCGAGATCGCGGCGGCGTACGTGGCGGGGGCGTTGTCCCTGGACGACGCCGCGAAGGCGGTCGCGCTGCGCAGCAAGGCCCTGGTCGCTCTGGCCGACCAGGGCGGGATGGTGTCGGTCGGCCTCGGGCATGAGCAGGCCGCCGCCTTCGTGGCCCGCTGGGACGGTCGGCTGACGGTCGCGGTGGTCAACGCCCCCGGTTCGGTCGTGGTGTCGGGCGACCTGGACGCGCTGGACGAACTGCTGGCGGCCTGTGAGGCCGACGGTGTCCGCGCCCGCCGTCTGCCCGTCGACTACGCGGCGCACTCCGTCCAGGTCGAGGCGATCCGCGAGCAGTTGCTCACCGACCTCGCCGGGATCGAGCCGCACCCGGCGGTCATCCCGTTCCACTCCACGGTGACCGGCGAGGAGACCGACACCTCCGCCCTCGACGCCGATTACTGGTACCGCAACCTCCGCGAACCCGTGCTGTTCGACGGGACCACCCGTGCGCTGCTCGACCACGGCCACACAGTCTTCGTCGAGGTCAGCCCGCACCCGGTCCTGGTCTCCGCCGTCGAGGAGACCGCTCACCACCACGGCTCCGACCTCCTCGTCACCGGTACGCTCCGGCGCGACCAGGACGACTTCCCCACCTCGCTCGGCCGCCTGCACGTCCATGGTGTCCCGGTCGACTGGCGGTTCCCGGACGACGCCGAGCCCGTCAGCCTGCCGACGTACGCCTTCCAGCGCGAGCCGTACTGGCTGCGGCCCGTCCCGACGGCGTCGGGCGACCACCCCTTGCTCAGCACGTTCGTGGAACTGCCCGACGGCGCGGTGCTCAGCGGACGGATCTCGCTCGCCACCCACCCGTGGCTGGCCGACCACGCCGTGCGGGGCTCCGTCCTCCTGCCCGGCACCGCGTTCGCGGAAATGGCGGCCTACGCGGCCGGCCGGCTCGGCCGCGCGGTCGAGGAGCTGGTGCTCGAAACGCCGCTCGTCCTCGACGACACCCCGGCGCACCTCCAGGTCGTCGTGGGCCCCGAGGACGACGGCCGCAACCCGCTCACGGTGTACTCGCACGACGGCGACGCGTGGGTGCGGCACGCCACCGGGACCCTGGGCGAGGAGCCGGTGCTGAGCGTCTGGGACTGGCCGCCGGCCGGTGAGCCCCTCGACGTCGACGGGCTCTACGACTCGCTGTCCGTGCTCGGCTACGAGTACGGACCGGCGTTCCAGGGCGTCACGGCGGCCCGGCGGGTCGGCGACACCGTCTACGCCGAGGTGGAGCTTCCCGCCGAGGAGCCGTTCGCCCTGCACCCCGCGCTGCTCGACGCCGCCCTGCACCCCATGGCGTTCCTCACCGACCGCACCGGCCTGCCGTTCGCGTTCACCGGGGTGGCGATACGTCCCGCGGGCCGCGGGACGCTGCGCGTACGCCTGTCCGCCACCGGGCCGGATACGTACACCGTGGCCGTGGCCGATCCGGACGGCACCCCGGTCGCGGTCATCACGTCGCTGACCGTCCGGGACACCACCGCCGTCCCGGACAGCCTGTACGCACTCGACTGGGTCCCCTTCGCACCGGCGCCGACCGGTGGCGACCCCGCGGACCTGGTCGTCTACGAGGTGCCCGGGCCGGAGCCCGAGGCGGACACCGTCGAGGCGGCGTACGAGAGCGCGCAGCACGTACTCGCAGCGATCCGGGACCACTTGGCGGGCGAGCGGGAGCGGACGCGGCTGGCGGTCGTCACCCGCAACGCCGTCGCCGCCGCGCCCGGTGACGTGGTCGGCCTGCACCACTCGATGGTCTGGGGCCTGGTCCGCGGCGCGCGGGCCGAGCACCCCGACCGGTTCGTCCTGGTCGACGCCGACCCGACCTGGGACCCCGCGCTGATCGCCGGCACGGACGAGCCGGAACTGGCGGTACGTCAAGGCGCCCTGCGGGTACCCCGCCTGGTCCGCGTCGGCGCGGGCCTCACCCCGCCGGACGGGACCTGGCGGCTGGAGGACACGGGCACCGGCAGCATCGACGACCTGGCACTGGTGCCCCGCCCGGAGCTCATGGAGCCGCTGGGGCCCGGACAGGTCCGGATCGCCGTGCGGGCGGCCGGGCTCAACTTCCGGGACGTGCTGATCGCCCTCGGCGTCTACCCCGGTGAAGCCCTGATGGGCGGCGAGGGTGCGGGCGTCGTCCTCGAAACCGGCCCGGACACCCGGTTCCGGCCCGGCGAGCGCGTCATGGGCCTGGTCCCCGGCGCCTTCGGCCCGGTCACCGTCGCCGACCAGCGGCTGCTGGTCCGGATGCCCGACGACTGGTCCTTCGCCCGGGCCGCGTCCGTGCCCGTGGTGTTCCTGACCGCCTGGTACGGCCTGCGCGACCTGGGCGGACTGGAGGCCGGTGACCGGGTCCTGATCCACGCCGGCACCGGCGGCGTCGGCATGGCGGCGATCCAGCTGGCCCGGCGGCTCGGGGCGGAGGTGTTCGCCACCGCCGGCCCGGCCAAATGGCATACCCTGCGCGCCCTGGGGCTGGACGAGGACCACATCGCCTCGTCGCGCACCCTGGAGTTCGAGCAGAGGTTCCCGCCCATGGACGTGGTGCTGGACTCGCTGTCCGGCGAGTTCGTCGATGCCTCCCTGCGGCTGCTCGGGCCCGGCGGGCGGTTCGTGGAGATGGGCAAGACCGACATCCGCGACGCGGCCGACCATCCCGACATCGTCTACCGGGCGTTCGACATCGCCGACGCGGGACCGGAACGGCTCGGCGAGATCCTGGACGCCGTCGTAGCGGCCTTCGCGGACGGCGGGTTCGCACCGCTGCCGCTGGACGTGCGCGGGGTCCGGGACGCGGTCGACGTGTTCCGGTTCATGAGCCGGGCCGCTCACATCGGGAAGATCGTTCTCACCGTTCCCGTGGATCTCGATGCGGCCGGTACGGTGCTGATCACCGGTGGTACGGGGACGCTGGGGGGTCTTGTGGCCCGGCATCTGGTGGCCGAGCGGGGTGTGCGGCATCTGGTGCTGGTCAGCCGCGGTGGTGGCGGGACGGCGCTGTGCGAGGAACTGGCCGCGCTGGGCGCGTCGGTGACGGTGGCCGCCTGTGACGTGGCCGACCGGGACGCGCTTGCCGCCGTGCTGGACGCGATCCCGGCCGCGCACCCGCTGACCGCGGTCGTGCACGCGGCCGGAGTGCTCGACGACGGCGTGGTCGAGTCCCTCACTCCCGAACGCCTCCGGCACGTCGCCGACCCCAAGGCCCGGGCGGCGTGGAACCTGCACGAACTCACCCGGGGACGGGACCTGACGGCCTTCGTCCTCTTCTCCTCGGCGGCCGGGACGCTCGGCAGCCCCGGGCAGGCCAACTACGCCGCGGCCAACACCTTCCTCGACGCCCTGGCCGTGCACCGGCGCGCCCTCGGACTGCCGGCGACCTCGCTGGCCTGGGGCTACTGGGCGGAGGCCAGCGGCATGACCGGGCACCTGACCGGTACCGACCAGGACCGGCTGACACGGGCCGGGGTCGTGCCGTTGGCCACCGACCACGCCCTGTCGCTGTTCGACGCGGCCCTGGCCATGGACCGGGCCGCGCTGGTGCCGGTACGCCTCGACCTGTCCGTGCCGGCGGGCTCCCCGGCAGCCCCGGCGGCCCTCAAGGGTCTCGTCTCCCGCAAGGCGGCCCGGCGCCCGGCGCGGCACGGCGCGATCGCCGACCGCCTGCGGTCGCTGCCGGAGGCCGAACGGCTGCGGGCCGTACTCGACCTGGTCACCGCCCACACCGCCGCCGTGCTCGGTCACCGCGAACCGGGGGCCGGCTGGGACCGGCAGCCGTTCAAGGACCTCGGCTTCGATTCCCTGACCTCCGTCGAACTGCGCAACCGGCTCAACAACGCCACCGGCCTGCGGCTGCCCGCCACCATCGCCTTCGACCACCCCACCCCGCGGCAGCTCGCCGAGCACCTGCTGAGCGGGATCCTCGGTGGGGGTGTGGTGCCGGTGGTGCCGGTGGTTCCGGTGGGGGGCGCGGTGGCGGGTGATCCGGTGGTGATCGTGGGGATGGGGTGCCGGTTGCCGGGCGGGGTGGGGTCGCCGGAGGAGTTGTGGGGTGTGGTGTCGGGTGGGGTGGATGCGATCGGGGGGTTTCCGGGGGATCGGGGGTGGGATGTCGAGGGGTTGTTCCATCCGGATGCTGATCATCCGGGGACGTCGTACACGCGGGCGGGTGGTTTCCTCGCGGACGCGGCGGGGTTCGACGCGGATTTCTTCGGGATCTCGCCGCGTGAGGCGTTGGCGATGGATCCGCAGCAGCGGGTGCTGTTGGAGACGGTGTGGGAGACGTTCGAGGACGCGGGGATCGATCCGACGTCGTTGCGGGGCAGCCGGACCGGTGTGTTCACCGGTATCTGGTCCTCCGGCTACGGCGGCCAGGCACCCGCAGACGCCGAGGGCTATCTCGGCACGGGCGCCGCGACCAGCGTGACCTCCGGCCGGATCGCCTACCTGCTGGGACTGGAGGGCGCGGCGGTCTCGCTGGACACCGCCTGCTCGTCCTCGCTGGTGGCGATCCACCTGGCCGCGCAGGCGTTGCGCTCGGGGGAGTGCTCACTGGCCCTGGCCGGTGGTGTGACGGTGATGGCGACTCCGCTGGGGTTCACGGAGTTCTCGCGCCAGCGCGGCCTGGCACCCGACGGCCGGGTGAAGGCGTTCGCCGAGGCGGCCGATGGTACGGCGTGGGGTGAGGGTGCGGGGCTGGTGCTGCTGGAGCGGTTGTCGGACGCCCGCCGCAACGGCCACCGGGTGCTGGCGGTGGTGCGGGGTTCGGCGGTCAACCAGGACGGCACCTCCAACGGCCTCGGGGCGCCGAACGGTCCGTCGCAGGAGCGGGTGATCCGGCAGGCGCTCGCCAATGCCGGGTTGGAGCCGTCCGAGGTGGACGCGGTGGAAGCGCACGGCACGGGGACGACGCTCGGCGACCCGATCGAGGCGCAGGCGCTGCTGGCGACCTACGGTCAGGGGCGGGTGGAGCCGTTGTGGCTGGGGTCGGTGAA
>NZ_JBHVIV010000133.1:0-16701 GCF_042799475.1 Kitasatospora sp. NPDC057692
CCGGGCTCTTTCCTCCGGGCCGTTTGGGGGCTGACTCTCCAAACACCGCCCCGCGCTTGGCGGCCGGACCTGTGTGTGGCCGCCGCCCCGCGGGCCCGCCGCGGGCCGCGGGGGCCCCCACGGCTGGGAACTGGCAGGGCGGTTGATGGAGGCGCAGGAGAAGGGCGAGCTGGAGGACGAGGCGGATCCGCCCGCCATGCTCGCGCAACTCCTGGCCTCACTCGTCGTGTTCGGCGGCCTGGCGTCGTGGGCGACTCGCCAGCGCGGTCCGTCCACGGTTCACCTGCCCGCGACGACCCTCTGCGGCTGACTCCCCACGGGGTCGGACCGCAGGAACTCCAGCGATTCCATGGCGTTCACAGTCGCCTGAAGCTCGCTGATGCGGACGCGGCCGATGCGGACGAGTTCCTCGCCCGCGGCAGCCCACTGGCCGAGATCCGGTGACAGGGGCGGCACACCGGCAAGAATGTCGGCGCTCTCCCTGAGTGTGATTCCCACACGTTGGGCGGCGAGTGCGAGCTTGATCCGGCAGACCGCGTCGGCGGTGAAGCGACGGGCGTTGCCGCTGTTCCGGTAGGCGCTGATCACACCGTAGCGCTCGTAGAAGCGGACGGCGTTGGCCGTGACGCCCGCGGCCCTGGCCACCTGCCCGACCGTGAGTGAGGCGTGGCTCGACCCACGACCGGGGTGCTCGGTGATGGTCATGGTGCACGTCCCCCGCTCGCCGATGAGTACTACCGGTCCAGTATCACGGCGGTACGGCGCGCGGTCCCCGTCCGGTCCTCCTGTTCACGCCCGCCCGGCCCGCTCTGCCCGCGCCGAAGGGAGCGCAGCGCCCGGGCCCACGTGCGCAACTCGTTCATCGTCGCGTGCAGCGCTCGCTCCGTACCCGGTGGAGGAACGAATCGGCCCTCGGCGTCGAGGTGCTCCCACGCCATCGGCAGGAGCACCGACTCCCGCACCGTGGTGGCGCGCAGTTCGGGGAAGACCGTCCGCAGGTGCTCGACGGCCCTGATACCGCCGGAACCGCCGTACCCGACGAACGCGACCGGCTTGTACGCCCATTCCGTGAAGTGCCAGTCGATCGCGTTCTTCAACGGTGCCGGGAAGCTGTGGTTGTACTCCGGTGTGAGAAGCACGAATCCGTCGGCGTCGGCGAGCCGACCGGCGATCGGGGACGCGGCCGACCCGCCCGGCTTCAACTCGTGCATCGGCAGCGAGACAGCGGCAAGGTCGATCATGTCCAGGTCGACCCAGTCGACCGCACTGAGCTCGCGCTCCAGCCAGGCAGCGAGAGGATCAGCCAGTCTGGGGCTGCGCACGCTCCCGATCACCACGGCGATCCGGAACCGTTCATCAAGGTTGTCTGTCGTCATGGCATCGACGCTAGACATTCGCCCATAGGCGAACTCAAGTCGTGAGGCGAGGAGGGGAAAGTCGGACCCGCCGACTTCCCACTCCGTCAGTCGGTCGCCGTCGCAGCGAGGAAGGCCAGTCGGCGGCGGTCCTGGCCGACGGCCAGCACACCGAGGTCCCATACCACCCGGTGGAACCACGGGGTGTCAGCGGCGAACCGGTACCAGGCGCAGCGGCGGACGTGTTCCTCCAACTCACCCGGCGACGCGTCCGCCGGCGCCCCGGCGAGCTCCGCCAGCGCGCGCCAGGCGTGGAGGCGGCCGTACGCGCCGTAGCAGCCGGACTCGTACGGGCCGCCGGTGGACGCCGCGCCGAACAGCACCTGCCAGACCTCGGCCGGCTCGACGGCGACCACGCCGAACGCGGTCTCCTCCCCCGGCCTCGGCAGCTCCCCCAGGTCCGCCAGGCAGTCCGGGCGCAGCGCGACGAGGGCGTGCGGCACCGCGTCCGGCTCCAGGGGCTCCGCGAACGCGAAGGTCCGCGCCTCGATGCGGGTCTCCGACTCCTCCTCGTCCACCCAGTTGGCCACCGGTGCCGCAAGGGCCTCGGCGATCGCGGCGGTCGTCGTCTCCACCGCCTCCGGCACCGCATCGACCCGCCGGGGCGCCGGGTAGCGATCCTCCGGATCCCCGTACGGCAGCCCGTAGCTGCTGCCGTCGACCCCGTAGTGCGGCAGATCCGGCTCGGACTCCGCCGCGATCGGGGTCAGGGGCAGGCCGCCCAGGGGGTGCCGGCGCCAGTGTGGCGAGGTCGCCCACCCGGCGATGCCCGGCAGCTCCGGGACCGGGGCGCCCCTGAGCACCAGTTCGTGGACCAGGCAGGCCCGCAACTCCTCTGCGGCGGCTCCGGCCTCGCCGGCCTCTTCGAACACCACCGCCAGATCGGCCGGCCGTTGACACGAGGCCAGCACCGAGGCCACGTAGCGGGCGTGCTCCGGGTCACCCGGCCCGGCCGCGGCGAGCATCCGCAGCAACTGCCCGACGGGCTCGGCCCCCGGTGTCACCGCGAGCAGCCGCGCCAGCCGGTCGAAGAGGCCCTCGAACTCCGCCGCCGAGCGGTGGTGCCGGGCCAGCCCGATGCCGAGGTCCGCCACGAAGGCCGCCTCGCCGTGCTTGAGGCGACGGCGCGCCAGCCTCTCCAGTTTCAGAGCGTTCCGGCTGGTCAGCGGCGTCGTCAGGATCCTCGACAGCTCATCGTCCACGGCGGTGAGCATAGGCGGCCTCCGGTACGTGGTCGCCCGGTTTTCCCGGTCCGTCAGTGGTCCGGCGCCCTGCCCCGGGCCATCGCCCGGGCCTCCCACGGCTCGAACCCGCCCCGGAAGACCCGGGAGTCCTCCCAGGTCCCCTCCCCGTCCAACGGGACGCCCAACAGCACGTGCCCGCCCGACGGCGACAGGGTCACCTCGACCTCGCCGGCGATGACGGCCTGAAGGAATTCGAGCGCGAGGCACGTCGGCACCCAGTCGAAGACGTAGGCGTCGAACATGATCCGGCAGGCGCTGTAGCCGTCCACCACCATCACGATGAAGAAATGGTCCTCCGAAGCCTCCAGGTGGAGATCGACGAGTCGCGGCGGCTCGACCGGCACCACCTCCACCGACTCGAAGAGACCCGACGCCTCGACCGCCCCGACGAACTCCGCCACGTCCGTCGGCGGCCAGGGCTCACCGGTCCGCAGGGAGCGCTCGGCGTGGCGGCGGTTCTCCTGCCACCGGGTCACGGCGTTCGCGAACGCCGACAGGATGCCCATCCCGGATCAGGCGGGGTCGGGACGGTCGGCGGCGAGAGCCGCGAGGTGGCGTTCGGCGGCACGGAGCTTGCGGCCGTCGGGGCCCGGGAGGTGGGCGCGCAGTTCGATGATCTCCGGGGCGATCCGGAGCGCCTCCGTGCGGTCCGCGATCGCCCGCCAGCAGGCCTCGGCGTTGGTCGCGGCATGCTGGGTCTCCGGGTGCTCGGCCCCGTGGCTGCGCAGCAGGGAGAGGGCGACCTCGCGGTAGATGTCGGCCGCCTCGGCCGGCCGCCCGGCCAGACGGGAGACGTGGGCGCGGACCTGACGGACCTGGAGCACCGGGGCGGAGACCGGGCCGTGCTCGGCGATCGCCTCCAGTTCGAGGGCGAAGGCCAGGTCGGTGGCGGCCGCGTGGTCGCCCGCGTCGGCGCTGCGGACGATCCGGCCGATCACCTCGCGGTAGTCGGCGCGGGGCTCGGAGAGGTCCGGCTCGGGGGCGGGCTCGGCGGCCGGAGCGGACTCGGCAGCCTCAGTCTCAGGCTCTGCCTCGACCTCTGCTTCGACCTCTGCCTCGGGCTCGACCTCGTCGGCGGGCGCGGGAGCGGGCTCGTCGACCGGCGCCGGCTCGGGCTCGGGTTCGGGGGCCGGCGGCTGCCAGGCCCCGGGCTTCACCAGGTCGACCGGCTGCGGCGGGAGCGGCGGCGTGGGCGGCACACCGGGCTTGACCAGGTTCACCGGTCCCTCAGGAAGCGGCCCCTCGGGCGACGACACCTCGGGAAGCAGTCGCTCGGGCACCGGGGCGGCCACGACGACGGTCGGCTTGTCCAGGACGACGGCCGGGCGGAGCGGCGGCACCGCGTCCTGCGGCACCACGTCCTGCGGCACCGCGCCCTGGGCAGCAGCATCCTGGGGCGCGGCGTCCTGCGGGACGGCCTCGTGCGGCGCACCGCCCCAGGGGCGCTCCTCCGTCCAGGTGGCCTCCTCCGGCTCGGCCGGGCGGGGCAGCAGGGCGGCCGGGGTCGGCCCCTCGTACGGGAAGGCCTCCGGGAACGGGCCCTCGCCGCGGCGGGCGGTGTTGCGGAACACCGGTCGGTCCGGCGCGTGGGTGCTGAGCACGATCACGTCGGGGCGGAGCACCGAGTAGACCTGCTGGCTCAGTTGCTCGGGGGCCAGGACGGCCTCGGCGCCCGGGCGGCCGCCGTGCAGGGCCTCGATCAGCGCGCGGGTGAACGTGCCGATCTGCTCCGGGTCGGGGCTGATGACGGCCCACAGCGGCAGGCCGTCGCCGAGCGCCGGGGCGGCGCCCTGGAGCAGCGGCCAGGCGTTCTGGTCGGCGCTCAGGTCGGCGATGACCAGGGTCTGCCAGTCCGCCGGGCGGTTCCGCAGCTCTCCGGCGATCGCCTGCCAGGCGAGCCCGTCCTGGCGGATGCTGCCGGGCTTGGAGTCCCGCAGGGTGAGGTGGAGTTGGCCGCCGCGCTTGTCGGCGAGCAGGTGTCCGCCGAGGTGGACGAGCAGCGGACCGGGGTGGCGGGCGGCGGCGCGCAGATGGGCGAGGACGGTGTGCGGGTCGCTGGCGCCGGGCAGGTGGACGGCGTCGACGGTGTCGGCGGCGAGCAGCACCTGCGGGGAGACGGCGGCGAGCATCGCGGACAGCACCGGCGCCTGCGCCGGGCCGCCGCGGCCCCAGGTGCGGCGGCCGGAGGTGCCGTAGCCGCCCTCGACCACCAGGATCCGGCCGCGCGGCCCGCCGCCCAGGCCGCCGAAGCCGGGCAGGCCGTGCGCGGGAGTGGTGCCGGGGGCCGTGAACACCGGCGGAACAGCCGGTCCGACGGGGGCGCCGCCCATGGCGGGCATGCCGGTGACGGTCCATCCGGTGGACGGCGCAGGCGGTCCGGGCACCGGTCCGGGGGCGGGGGCAGGGGGCTCGTACAGGGCGGCCGGCCCGGGCGGGTGCTCCTCGTAGGCGTTGCGCGCGGACGGCGGCGGTACGGCGTCCCGGGGCCCCGCGTCGGATACGGACTCGGGACCTCCGGGGACCGCCCTCGTCTCCGCCATCTCCAGGTCACCGCCCCGCCCCGCCGCCCAGCGGCGTCTGCTGCCTCTACCCCGCGTGGTAACTGCCACCACACCCGTGTGCGCCACCCTACGAGATCCCGCCACACCCGATCCAGGCCGGGTCGACGTTGACACGCCGTCTACCGCACCCCCGCAAGGACCCACCTCACCCCGCACGACCCACCAACGCCCGCCCACTCCCCTCGGCACCCGGACCACCGGACCCACGACGCCCGATGACACCCCGGAACACGGCCCCGGCGGGCAGCCCGACCGGGCAGGGAGACCAACAGGAGCAGGAAGTCGACCCACCCGACCTCCCACTCCACGCCGGGCAGGGGGCGTCCGCATACGAGAGGTGGCGGGCAGGCGATGCCTCGGGTGGCCGTGGTCAGGGCCGTCCGGGGCGCCCGGCAGCTGCGGACCAGGAGTCCGGCAAGGGGCCGAGCGACAGGTACGCGGACCCGGGAGGTCGGAGTGGGAAGTCGACCGCACCGACTTCCTGCTCCAGGTCGGGGCCACTCGGCGGACGACGGGCGCGAGGCCCACCGGGAGGGGAGCCCGGCTACGGCGCCGGCCCGGAGTGGGAAGTCGGGTGGGCCGACTTTCCACTCCGGGCCGGGGGCCGGGTGGGTGGGGCGGTGGGTCAGGAGCCGGCGAGGAGGTCGCGGAGGAGGGCCACGGTGTCGGCGTCCAGGTCGCGGCCGGTGCGGCGGCTGAGGGCGTCCAGGCGGTTGACGGCGCGCAGGAGTTGGTCCCTGGCACCCGCCGAGGCGTAGGCGTAGAACAGGTCGCGGTGCAGCAGTTCGACGTCCGGGGCGACGGCGAGGCCGCGGAAGACGGCGGCCTCGGCGCTGCGGTGGTCGCCGTACTGGAGGCGGCGGGCGGCAAGTTCGTGGGCGGTGTCGACGATCGCGGCGATCATGTCCTGCCGTTCGCCCTCCGCCCAGCCGTAGGAGGCGGGCGGGGCCTCGGCGAACGGGGCGCCGCGGACCAGGGCGAGAGCGTGGGCGAGGGCCGCGTCGGCGGTGGCGCTGGTGCTGCGCATGCCGCGCCGGTAGAGGCTGCGGAACTCGTCCCAGTCGCAGGTGACGGCGGGCGCGAAGGTGTAGCCGTCGGCCGCGTCGGTGGGCAGGAACGGTCGGCCGTCGGGGGCGGTGCCCAGCCAGGCGGCCAGGTCGGCGAGCTTGTCGGTCAGCGGGCTGCGGGCGTCGGCGGCGGTGGGGTGCGGGTCGAGGTGGGCCGCGCCGGGGTGCAGGTCGTGGTCGAGGGCGGTGTGGTCGGCGCCGGGGCGCAGGGCCAGGTAGGCGGCGAGTTCGGTGAGCCGGTCCACGGTGCCGGGTTCGGCGCTGCCGCCGGTGCCCGCGACGTCGACCGGGCCGAGCAGGCGGATCCGGGGGGTGCTGCGGGTGGCGTGCGCCTCCGGGGAGCGGAGGATGGCGAGCAGGTCGTCGCTGTCGCTGCGGCCGGAGGCGGTGCGGGCGACCGGGGCGGCGGCGGGGCCGGGCTCGGGACGGGCCGGGACGCGCGGGGCGGCGGCGGTGGGAGCGGGGGCCGGGTCGTGCGTCGGCACCGGTTCGGGGATCCGCTCGGGCTCCGGGACCGGAGCGGGCGCGGGGATGGCCGCCGGAACGGGCGCCGCGTCGAGGGCGGGCGCCGGAGCGGGGACCGCCGGGGCCGCCGGGGCCACGGGCGCCACCGACTGGACGGGCTCCACGGACGAGACGGGTTCCACGGACGAGACGGGCGCGACGGGCTCCACGGACGAGACGGGCTCGACAGGCGCAACGGGCTCGACGAGCGCGGCGGGACCCGGCAGGCCGAGGTTCTGCGTCGTCTCGTCCCCGTCGAAGCCCTGGGAACCGTTCGCCGCGGGCTCCCCCGTCACCGGCGCGGCCGGGAACCCGGCGACCGGGAACGCGGCGGCCGGGCCGGCCGGCACGACGGAGGCGCCGGCCTGGCGGCCGAGCCCGTTGACGAGGTGGCGCGGAGCGGGCAGCGCGGCCGGTCCGGCGGCGCCCTGGAGCGGCGAGGCCGGGTCGGTGCCGGCGAACGGGCTGGCGCCCGTGCCGATCACCCGGGCCAGCAGGCGCGGGCCGGCCGTCCCGGGGCCGCCGTCGGCGTCCGCGTCCGGGTCGTCCGCCTCGTCCGGCCCGCCGAAGGCGGCGTCCAGCGCGGCGAACGAGAAGCCCGCCGGGCCGTCCCCGCCGGGGCCGGCGGCCGCGCCGACGCCCGCGAGCACCGGGACGGGCACCGGCAGGTCGGCCGGCTCCAGCTCCTCGCCGTCCAGGGTCCAGGCGGGGGCGGGGTGCTGGGTGGCGTCGTCGGCGGTCCGCAGCAGCTCGGTGACCTGCTCGTACTGGCCGGTGGTCAGGCGCTGGAGCTCCAGGGTGAGGTGCAGGCCGGGGATGGTGGCCTGGCCGGTGGCCGGGAGGGTCCAGCGGGCGACCGGGCCGGTGCCGCGCTCGGGGGCGCGGGTGACCACGGCGACGCAGGTGCGCGGGCGGGCGTCGAGCAGCCGGCCCAGTTCGGCCGGGACCTCGCCGCCGGGCTGGTGGGCGCAGAGCACGATCTCGGGGACCCAGGACTCGTCGGCCAGGCCGCGGCTGCGGGCGTCCCGGGGGCTGGCGGACTCGGCGGCGACCAGGGTCGCGCGGGCCTTGGCGGTGCGCGGGCCGAGGGCGGCGAGCGCGGCCTCCAGAGTGGTGTGGCGGTGGATCCGCTCGGCGGCCGGGCCGCTGATCGGCACCTCCTCCGCCAGGTCGACCAGGTGCAGGTGGAGGCGGTCGGCGAGCGGGCTGTGGGCGAGTTCGAGGGCGAGGGTGCGCAGCACGTCGCGGGCGTCGTCCGGGTGGCCGGAGAGGTGCAGCAGCCGGACGGTCTCCAGGTCGGCGAGGATCACCGAGCCGTCGGCGGAGGAGCCGAGGGTGACCAGCGCCGGGTAGGGGGCGGCGGTCTTGCGCGCCTGGCCCGGCGAGAGCAGGCCGTCGGAGTCGGCGGCGCACCACCAGATGTCGGGCGCGTGGGCGGCGCGGAACGGCGCGATGGGGGCGGCGGCCCCGGAGAGGTGCAGCTCGATCGTGCGGCCGGGGGTGATCCGGGCGGCGACGATCGCGGGCAGCCGCTTGCCGCCGCGCACGGTGTTGCGGGCCATGCTGCGCAGGGCGCGGTCGAGCAGGTCGAGGCCGGCGTCGTCCTGGCGGGCCTTCAGCTCGGCCTCGAAGGCGGCGGCCGGGGCGGCGGGCAGGGCGATGCGGTGCCGGGGACGGCGGGCGCGCAGCTGGCCGCCGCGCTTGCGGGCGACGGTGCCGACCATGATCGCGGCGAGCAGGACGCCGACGGTGGAGGCGGCGAGCGCCACGGTGTAGTCGTCGTCCGGGGCCTGCTCGGCGTGGGCGGCGGGCGCCTGGGCGTCGGTCTGCCCGGCGGGCGCGGACGGCTGGCCGGGCGCCGGGGTCTGCGCGGACGGCTGTCCAGCGGGGGGCTGGGCGGGCGTCTCGGCGGCGGGCGCCGAGGGGGCCTGGGTGCCCGGCGCGGGCGGCGGCGGGGTCGGGGCGGGCGCGGGCTCGGCGGTCGGCGCGGGGGCCTGGTCGGCGGCGGGGGCCGGGGCGGGCGCGGCCGCCCCAGGCAGGGTGAGCACCATGCCCGGCGCGACGACGTCCGGGTCGGTGAGCCGTTCGCCGTCCGGCGCCTGGGCGCCCTTGTTGGCCTCGAACAGCTGCGGCCAGGCCTCGGCGTCCCCCATCGACCGCTCGGCGATGGCCGAGAGGCTGTCGCCCTCCTGGACGGTGACGGTGCCGCCGCCCTGGACCGCACCACCGGAGGTGCCGGGCGTGCCGGTCTGCGGCGTCCCCGCCGGGGCCGGAGCCGGAGCCGGTGCGGGCGCGGTGTCGGGCTTGGCGTCGGCCGGCATCAGCAGGGTCCAGCCGGGGTGGATCGGCCGGTCCGCGTCGAAGCGGGTGCCCGAATCGTCCATCACCCGGCCGTCGTTGAGCTTGGCGATCTCCACCCAGCGCTCGCCGGAGCCCAGTTGGCGCTCGGCGATGGACCAGAGGCTGTCGGCGGGGCGGCTGTCCCGCACCGTGTAGCCGGCCTGCGGATCGGCGGCGGGCGCGAGCGCCGGAGCGGCCTGCGCGGCGGCCGGCAGCGCGTGCTGCACTCCGGCCGTGACCTGGGCCGTCGCAGCGGTGGCCGCCTGCGGGTGCTCGGTGGTGGCGGCGAAGGCCCCGCCGGCCACCGGCAGCAGCGCGATCACCGCGCCGACCAGACCGGCCGCGGCCCGCTGGCTCCAGCCGAAGGCCGGGATCCGCCGGGCCACCCGGCCGCGCAGCTGCGCCGGGATCTCCAGCAGCACGGAGACCGCGAAGCAGGCCCAGCCGACCCAGCCGACCACCACCAGCAGCCACAGGAACAGCCGCCCGTCGTCGGGGCTGGTCAGCAGCGCGCCGAGGCCGTCGGGGGCGAGCGGGCCCATGTCGGCCACCGCGCCGGTGCCGTACAGCAGCACCGCGGGGAGGCCGACGAGCAGGCCCAGCAGGGTGATCAGGGCCGCGAGCGCGGCCAGCACGGCGCCGCCCCGGCCGCGGCCGCCGCCCGCCCGACGGGGCGGCTGCGGCGCCGGCCGCCGGCCGGACGCGGGGGTGGCGGTGGGCACACCCCGGGCCGGACGCCCGGCACGGGTCTGGTCCTTGACGCGTGGCGCGGCCATCAGTCGGTCTCCGCTTCCTTGACTCCGTGGACGAGGGTGGCTCTCCCCTTGCCCGTGACCTTCCGCTTCGCGAGGTCGCCCAGCATGATGGGGCGGAACTCGGCCTGCACCGTGATCTCGACGGTGGCACCGCCGTCCAGGAACTCCACCCGGTAGGCGCTGAGGCCGTACAGCCGGAGGTAGCTGTTGGCCGCCTCCTCCACGTACGCCCGCTTCACCTTGTACCCCTGGCCCTGCAACAGGGCCGCCTCGTCGAGCTGCTGACCGCCCACCCGGGCGGCCTCCTGGGCGTAGCCGTCCACCTGCTCCGCCAGCCGCAGCTTGCCGCCGGCGTCGACGACCAGCGCGATGACCAGCACCACCGCGCCCGCGCACAGGGCGACGAAGATCGACAGCGCGCCCCGGTCGGTACGCCCGCCGAGCGGCCCGCCGAGCCGGGCGCGGCGGAACCGCCGCACCGCGCGTCCGCGTGCCATGGCGTTCCCTCCCCACCGGTCCGTCCGCCCTCCCCCGGGCGCCCTCCGGATGCGTCTCCCCCGCCCGACGGCTCCCCAATCCCCGCCCGGCCCGCTCGCGCTCACAACCCCGTCACCACCCGACCCATGACCTGACACATCTCCACCCCGTCCACGCCTCACTGGCCCCGGTACCGGTCGACCACCGAGACGAACCGCCCCGTGAGCGTCTTCGTCAGCGGAACGTCCGGCCCGCCGACCAGATCGCCCAGGCCGACCTCGCACCGCACCGTCACCTCGACCGTCGTCAGGGTCGCCCCGTGGCTGACCAGTTCGCCGTGCCCGACGTCCACCTTGCTGCTCCGGCAGTGCACGCCCTGCTGCTCCAGGACGCGCTCGGCGGCGGTCTTCGCCGCGCCGTCCATCCCGTCCACGCTGCGCGCCAGCGAGGCCGTCCGGGCGGCCGAGCGGGCCGCCGCCTCCACCGTGCCGCCGGCGGTCTGCACCCGGCCCGCCGCGACCGCGACCAGGATCAGCGCGACCACGGCGGGCGCGATGATCGCCGCCTCGACCGCGGTGCTCCCGCCGTCGCCGCGGCGCGCCAACCGGGTGGGGCGGCGGACGGCGAACCGCCGCGCCCACCCGGCCGACCGCGCGGCCCGGAGCCGCACCCGGGCACTCACGGCCCCACCTCCGTCGGCGGGACGAAGCGCTCGCGCGGCGCCTCGGCGAACTGGGTGACGGTCGGAGGCGTGATGAACGGCACGATCACCGGCGCCTTCACCTCCACGGTCACCCGGATCAGCACCGGCGAGCTGCCGTCCGTGACGACCCGGTGGTCCCGGTTGCCCTGCCGGTTGAGGAAGTCGTCCGCCTGCCGGCGCGCCGCCTCGTTCTTCTGCTCGTCGCTCCGCTGTCCCTGCATCCGCCCCGCGTCCACGCCCTCGCGGGCAGCACTGAGCGCGAGTTGGCGCTGGAACCACCACAGCCCGGTCTGGGCGACGGCCAGCAGGAGGATCAGGACGACCGGGAAGACGATGGCCAGGCTCAGGCTCATCGACCCCCGGTCGGAACGGCGGAGGCGGCGACGGCGGGTCATCAGGTGGCCGCACCGCCGTGGGGGTAGTTCGGGTCCTCCTCGACCTTCTTGACGACGTTGTCCTTCAGCTTGACCAGGGCGACCGTCACCAGGCCCGCGATGAACACCAGCGCGATGACGGCCAGCGCGAGCTCGATGCTGATGGCGCCCTTGTCGCCGCGCGCCCGGGCGGCCTTGGCGCGGCCCATCCGGAAGTGGAACAGCATCAGGGCGAACTGGATCGGCAGCAGCATCGCGCCCGCCAATCGTCCGACCAGTGACTTGAGCTGATCGCTCATCGGGTTCTCCCAGGGGTGAGGTGTGGTGACGGAGGCGCTGACCTCCGCGGGGGCGGTTCAGTTGAGCATCTTGAAGAGCGCGGGGAAGATGATCAGAACGGTCATCAGCAGGGTCAGGGCCGATCCCGGCGCCACCATCCGCTCGCTGTCGGCGTTGGCCCGGGCCAGGTCCTCGGCCATCAGCTCGCCGCGCAGGCCCTTGGCCCGGGCCCGCAGCGTGTCGTAGACGGCGGCCCCGTCGGTGCCCGAGATCCGCATGATGTCGGCGAGGTCCTGGAGCGGGGTGAGGCCCAGCTCCACGGCCAGCGCGTCCAGCCCGGCCCACGGCGGCAGCCGGTCGGTGGCGGCCCGGTCCAGCGCGTCGCGGATCCGGCGGAACACCGCGCCGCGCCCGACCGCGGCGGCCCGGCGCAGCGCCTCGGCCGGCCCCAGGTCGGCGGCCCGTTCCATCGCGACCAGCTCCAGGTAGGCGGCGATCCCGTGCAGGTACTCGACCCGCGCCTCCTTGGCCTCACCGCGCACGATCGCGTCCGGGACGAACCAGAGCAGCGCGGCCAGCAGCGGACCGACCACCAGCGGCAGCGCGAACGGCAGGCTCAGGTCCATCAGCAGCGCCACCACCAGCAGGTACGGCGGCAGCACCAGCCCGAGCAGCGCGAACAGCAGCTTGTGCACCATGAACCGGGCCGGGGTGCGGCCGATCAGCGCGAGTTCGCGCTCCGGGACGCGCACCCCGCGCAGGCCGACGGAGCGCTCGCCGAGCCGGTCGAACCAGCGCGGCCGCTCGTCCGGGTCGAGCGGGCGCTCGTCCGGGGTGCGGTGCAGCCTGTCCAGTGCCTGGCCCAGGTCGGGCGGCGAGGGCCGGAGTTCGGAGATGAGCATGGCGACGCCGCCCGCGGCCACGGCGCCGGCCAGCACGGACCACGGGGAGATCATCGCGCCTCCCCGAACAGCCGCACGCCGCCGTCGGCCCCGGCGCCGGCCCCGGCGCCCGCACCGTCCACGCCCTGCTCGGCTTCCGCGCCGCCCTCGGCACGCCGGCGCCACCGCACCCGGCCGGTCCGGCTGCGCCGGTCCGCCTCCAGCAGCCGCGGCACCGGCGGGTACGAGGCCAGCGCGCGCATCCAGGCGATCACGCCGACGAACAGCCCGCAGACCACGCCGAGCACGACCTGCCCGACGACGGTCCCGTACGGGCGGGTGTACTCGGTGTTGAACGAGCCCACCACCACGACCAGCAGGATGATGCCGACCAGCCAGCGGATGGTGGTGCGGTGCTTGGCCCGGTCGGCCTCGATGGTGCGCCGCTGGCGGACCTCCTCGCGCACCGAGTCGGCCATGTCGGCCAGCGCCCGGGCCAGGCCGGGACCGCTGTCCCCGGCCCGCAGCAGCAGCGCGGCGAGCACCTTGTCGGCGGTGGCGTCGGCCATGCTGTCGGCGAACAGGCGCAGCGCCTCCTCCGGCCGCCAGCGGGCCTGCAGCCGGGCGGCCAGCTCGCCGACCTCGGCCTCGATCGCGGCGGGCGCGGTGCGCCGGCTGGTGACGATGGCCTGGTTGAGGCCGACGCCGAGCAGCAGCACGTCGGCGATCCGCTGGGTCCACTCGGAGAGCGCCTCCAGCCGCTCGATCCGGTCGGTGTCCGAGCGGGTGGCGTCGAACAGCCAGGGCAGGCCGAACACCGCCAGCGGCACCAGCAGCACGCTCAGCGGGATGCCGGTGAACAGCCAGCCGAGCGGCGCCCCGATCAGCGCGAGCGGCAGCTGGACGCGGCGCAGCCGGGCGACCCGGTGCGAGGCGGTGCCGGGCGCGCCGTACCAGAACACGTGCAGCCGGGAGGCCAGCGGGTTGAGCGCGGCCTGCTCCTCCGCCCCCTCCTCGGGCGGCTCGCTGCCGCGGGCCCAGACCACCAGGGCGACCAGGCCGGCCGCGAGGGCCAGCCCGCAGAGCACGAAGAGCGGCATCATCGGGCGCCACCGCCGATCCGGAGCTGCAGCGGCGCGGCCCAACTGCCGTACCGGGAGCCGAGCAGCGCGGCGTCGAAGCCGGCCCGGCGCAGGTCGTCCAGGCACTGCGGCGGGGTGTGCGGGACGGCGCGCGGCTCGCCGAGGTCGGGGCGCGGCCCGAACACGGTGTTCAGTGCAGGCCGGCCGCTCTCCCCGAGGCCGGCGACCTCCAGGACGTGCGAGACGAAGCGGTGCCGGCGGCCGCCGACGGCCGTCTCGTCGACCATCGCCACGTGCACGATGAGGTCGACCGCGTTGGCGGTGAGCCGGTAGGCGAGCGCGTCGGTCATGTGCGAGCCGTACTCCAGGCAGAGTTCCGCGATGCGGTCGACGACCATGTGCGGGCCGCGCGCGTGCAGGGTGCACATCGAGCCGCCCTCGCCGTTGGTCATGACACGCAGCATCGGGACGACCTCGCCGGAGCGGACCTCGCCGACGATGATCCGCGAGAGCGTCATCCGCAGCGCGGCCGGGATGAGGTCGCCGATGGTCAGTTCGCCCGCCGAACGCCCGTCCACCCGTTCGCCGTTGCCCTCGCGGGCCTCCATCGGGACGACCTGGCGCAGGTGGCCGAGGGTGTGCAGCCAGAGCTCGAACTCCGACTCCAGGGTGCCGATCCGCTCGTCCGGCGGGATCTCGGCGGCCATCGCGCGCAGCAGGCTGGTCTTGCCGACGCCCTGGGTACCGGTGATCATCACGTTCTTCCGGGCCCGGATGGCCGAGGCCAGGAACGCGGCGAGGGTGGTGTCCAGAGTGCCGAGCCGGACCATCTCGGGCAGCGTCGCCGAGGCCACCCGGTGCCGGCGGATCGCCACGTACGGGCGGGGGGTGACCTCGGTGAGCGCCTGGAGGCGCATGCCGCCCTCCAGGCGCAGGGCGAGGGTCGGGCTGGCAGTGGACAGGGTGCGCTCGCCGCCGCCGTGCTGGCGGGCCAGGTCCTGGAGCAGCTCGACGAGTTCGGCGTCGCTGTCGGCGACCGGCGGGACCTGGCGCAGCGGCTGGTGGACCCGGGAGACCCAGACGTCGTCGCAGCCGTTGATCAGGATGTTCTCGATCTCCGGGTCGTCGAGGTAGGGCTGCAGCCGGCCGGCCCGGAACAGCAGGTCGAAGACGGCCTCGGAGAGCGCGCGGTCCTGGTCGCGGGTCGGCGGGATGCCGTGGGTCTGTGCGTAGGCGTCGGACCAACGGGCGACGGCCTCCTCGATCAGCGCGCGGCCGCGCTGGCGGCGGGTGGCGCGGTCCGGCTCGGTGCCGGAGCCGGCGGTCAGCCGGGTGATCTGCTGGTGCAGTTCGGCGGCGACCTGGCGCTTGATCTCGCGCGCGACCTGCGGGTCGACGGCCGGGCGGGTGCCGGCGCCGCGCAGGTCGAGCGAAGGCAGCTGGGAGGGGACCGCGGTGGGGCCCTGGGACTGCGGCTGCGGCTGCGGCTGCGCGTGGGCAGGGGCGGCGTGGGCCGGGGCCGCGTGGGCGCCGTGCCGCTGCGGTGGTGGCGGCGGCTGGTCGGCCGGGACGACCCGGCCGGGGGCCACCGGGTGGACCGGACCGGGCAGCGGCGTCGCCCAGGGCAGCGCCGACGGGTCGGTCGCGGGCTGCTGGTGCAGCGGGCTACCGCGCACGGAGCACCTCCCCGTCGACGGGCTGGGTGGTCGGGTGGGGCTGCCCGGGGTGGGGCTGCACGCCGGGGTACGGCTGTCCGTTCGGGTACGGCTGGGCGGCGGCGTCCGCGCCCGGGTACGGCGCGGCCTGCTGCGGTGCGCCGTGCCCGGGGAACGGCGCGGGGGCGGCCGGCTGCGGCGCCAGCCCGGCCAGCGGCGCCACCGGACCGGTGGTGATCACCGGCGGCACCGGTCCGTACGGCTGCTGGTGGGGCTGCTGGTGCCGGTGCGGGTACGAGGCCGGTCCGGACTGCTGCGCGGGCTGCTGCACCGACTGCGCCGGCTCGGCCGGCCCGGGGCGGGCGTGGTCGTACCCGGCGGCGTCGGGCCGCGGCCCGACCGGAGCGGCCGGCCCGGCTCCCGGCACCGGCACCGGGGCGGCCGACGCCGCCGGTCCCGCCGGACCCGCCGCGAGCTGCGCCGGGGCGGGCGCGAGCCGCTGCCGCCGCCGGCGGACCGTCAACTGGATCTCGTCCGCCGCCGAGCGCGCCGTCCGCATCAGCTCCGAACGGACGAACCGCCGGTCGGTGACGTCCCCGCCGTCCGACAGCACCCGGGCCGTGCGCTGCGCGTGCGGCAGCAGCCCGAGCACCGGGAGCCCGAGCTCCCGGGACACCTCCGCCCCCGAGTACGGCCCCTCGGCGATCAGCAGCAGGCCCAGCGCGTCCGAGCCGGTGCCCGCGGTCGCGAGGTCCTCGGCGAGGGCGGCCAGCCGGGGCCTGACCGCGCTCAGCCCGCGCAGGGTGGTGCGCACGGTGGCGACGACCACGTCCGCCCGGCGGGCCAGCACCGCGCTGGTGCCGGTCGCACCGGAGCGGCCGAGGTCGAGGATGACGTCGTAGCCCTGCGGCTCCAGTCCGCGCAGCACCTCCACCAGCGGCTCCCAGGTGTAGGCGAGGCCGGGGGCCTGGACGGGGTCGGTGAGGCCGGGCAGCAGCAGGCGTTCGGCGTTGCCCTCCGGCGAGATGTCGATCAGCTGCTCCCAGAGGGTCTGGGCGAGCAGGCCGCGCCGGTCGGCCACGGCGAGGTTGCGCAGCCCGTAGACCGCCTCCACCCGGCCCTCCAGGGCGCCGGCCAGGACGGCGCCGCCGTCCGGGTCGCACTCGACGAGCAGGATGCGGCGGCCGGGCTGCAGCGGCCAGGCCAGCAGCAGCGCCAGCGCCGTCGTGGTCGCACCGGGTGCCCCCGGGGCGCCGACCACCGCGATGACGGCCATGTCAGTTACCGCCCGCCCCGGTCGGGGCACCCGGCGCGGCGGGCGCGCCGGAGGCGGGCGCGACGGGCGCGCCCGAGGCGGCGGGGCG
>NZ_JBHVIV010000134.1:0-16569 GCF_042799475.1 Kitasatospora sp. NPDC057692
CCCAGCACCACCTCCGGCGCAGGAACCCACGAACGCCACAACCGGTACAAGGCCACCTCGAACGCGAACAACACCGGCTGCACCACACCCGTGTCGTCCACGCCACCGCCTGGCTCCCCGAGCAGTACCTCCCGCACCGAGAACGGCACGATCCCGTCGAACGCCCCGCACACCTCGTCCACCGCCGCCGCGAACACCGGGAACGCCTCATAGAGCCCACGCCCCACACCCGCACACCGCACGCCCTGACCCGTGAAGACCAGCGCGGTCCGTCCCGCGCCGCGCGCCACGGCGCCGGTCACCACGCCGGTGGGCTCGGGCTCGCCGGCCGCCACCGCGGCCAGGCCGGCCGACAGTTCCGCGGTGTCCCCGCCGAGGACCACCGCCCGGTGCGCCATCGCCGTACGCCCCGAGGCCAGCACGGCCGCCGCCTCGGCGGGCCGGGCCTGCGGGTGCTCATCGGCCCAGTCGCGCAGCCGGGCGGCCTGGGCCCGCAGCCCGGTCGCGGTGCGGGCGGAGACCAGCCACGGAACGGGCGCGCCCGGCTCCGGAAGGGTGTCCTGGTCGGCCGGTTCCGGGGCCTGTTCGATGATCACATGGGCGTTGGTGCCGCTGATCCCGAACGAGGACACCCCGGCCCGACGCGGCCGACCCGTCTCCGGCCACTCCACCGACTCCGCCAGCAGCTCGACCGCCCCCGCCGACCAGTCCACGTGCGGCGACGGCGCATCGACGTGCAGCGACTTCGGCAGCAGACCGTGCCGCAGCGCCATCACCATCTTGATCACACCCGCCACACCCGCCGCCGCCTGGGTGTGACCGATGTTCGACTTCACCGACCCCAGCCGCAGCGGTCGCTCGACCGGCCGGTCCTGGCCGTAGGTGGCCAGGATCGCCTGGGCCTCGATCGGGTCACCCAGCGTCGTGCCCGTCCCGTGCGCCTCCACCACGTCCACGTCCGACGGGGCCAGCCCCCCGCTCGCCAGCGCCGCCCGGATCACCCGCTCCTGCGAAGGACCGTTCGGCGCCGTCAGACCGTTCGACGCACCGTCCTGGTTCACCGCACTGCCCCGCACCACCGCCAGCACCCGGTGCCCGTTGCGCACCGCGTCCGACAGCCGCTCGACCAGCAGCAGGCCCACGCCCTCGCCCCAGCCGGTCCCGTCCGCCGCCGCCGCGAACGGCTTGCAGCGGCCGTCCGAGGCCAGCCCGCGCTGGCGGGCGAAGTCGACGAAGACGGCGGGTGTCGACATCACGGTCACCCCGCCCGCGAGCGCGAGGTCGCACTCGCCGGCGCGCAGCGCCTGGCAGGCCAGGTGCAGGGTGACCAGCGAGGACGAGCAGGCCGTGTCGACGGTCACCGCCGGGCCCTCCAGGCCGAGGGCGTAGGCCACCCGGCCCGAGGCGACGCTCCCGACGTTGCCGTTGCCGAGGTAGCCCTCCAGCTCGTCCGGCACCCGGTTCAGGCGGGTCGCGTAGTCGTAGTAGATCGCACCCGCGAACACACCCGTGCGGCTGCCGCGCAGCGACTCCGGGTCTATGCCCGCGTGCTCGACGGTCTCCCAGGAGGCTTCCAGCAGCAGGCGCTGCTGCGGGTCCATCGCCAGCGCCTCACGCGGCGAGATCCCGAAGAAGTCCGCGTCGAACTCGGCGGCGGCATCGACGAATCCGCCGGTCCGCACATAGGTGCTGCCCGGCCGCGAGGGATCGAGGTCGAAGATCCGGTCGATGTCCCAGCCGCGGTCGGCGGGGAAGTCGGTGAGGGCGTCGACTCCACCCGCGACGAGGTCCCACAGCTCCTGCGGGGAGGTCACCCCGCCCGGCAGCCGGCAGCCCATGCCGACGATGGCGATCGGCTCGTCCGCCGCCACCGGCACGGGCCGGGCGGACGCGGCCGCCGGGGCCGGGCCGTCGGCGAGCAGGTCGGCCAGGCGGCCGGCCAGCAGCCTCGGCGTCGGGTAGTCGAAGACCAGCGTCGCGGGCAGGCGCAGGCCGATCGCGCTGCTCAGCCGGTTGCGCAGTTCGAGCCCGGTGAGCGAGTCGAAGCCCAGCTCGCGGAACGCCCGGCTCTCCTCGATGCCGTCCTCGTCGCCGTGTCCGAGCACGGCGGCGGCGTGGGCGCACACGGTCCGCACCAGCAGCGGACGGCGCTCGGCCTCCGGCAGTCCCGCCAGGCGGGCCGCCAGGGCGCCCGACCGCGTCCTCGCCCCGGCCGCGGCGCCGCGGCGGCGGGACCCCCGGGCAAGCTCGCGCAGCAGCGCGGGTATCGCTTCGGCGTCGGCGCGGCGCAGCACGGCGAGGTCCATCCGGACCGGCATCAGCACGGCCTCGGCGCGGTTGGTCGCGGCTTCGAGGAGCGCGCAGCCCTGCTCGGCGGAGAGCGGCAGGACGCCGAGGCTCGTCATGCGCCGCCGGTCGGCCGCGCCGAGTCCCGCGGTCATCTCGCTGCCGTCGGCCCACCAGCCCCAGGCGAGCGAGGTCGCGGGCAGGCCGTGGGCGCGGCGGTGCCGGGCGAGGGCGTCGAGGTAGGCGTTGGCGGCGGCGTAGTTGCTCTGCCCGGGGTTGCCGATCAGACCGGCGGCCGAGGAGAACAGGACGAAGGCGTCCAGGTCCAGGTCACGGGTGGCCTGGTGGAGGTTCCACGCCGCGTCGGCCTTGGGGCGCAGCACGGCGGCCAGGCGTTCGGGCGTCATCGCCTGGACCACGCCGTCGTCGAGCACGCCGGCCGCGTGCACGACGGCGGTGAGCGGGTGCTCGGCGGGGATCGCGGCGAGCGCCCGGGCGAGGGCCTCGCGGTTGGCCGCGTCACAGGCCTCGATCCGCACCTCGGCGCCCAGCTCGGCGAGTTCGGCGGCCAGCGCGGGCGCCCCGGGGGCGTCCGCGCCGCGCCGGCTGAGCAGCAGCAGTCGGCGCACGCCGCGCTCGGCGACCAGGTGGCGGGCCAGCAGGGCGCCGAGGGTGCCGGTGCCGCCGGTGATCAGCACGGTGCCCTCGGGCGCGGGGGTGAAGCCGGTGTCCTCGGGGCGGGCGACGGCCCGGACCAGGCCGGGGACCAGCCCGGTGCCGCTGCGCAGCGCGAGCTGGCTCTCGCCCGAGGCGGCCTGCGCGAGCACGGCCTCCTCGGAGGTGTCGGCGTCGGCGTCGACCAGTGTGAAGCGTCCGGGGTGCTCGGCCTGCGCGGAGCGGACCAGGCCCCAGACGGCGGCCGAGGCGAGGTCGGTGATCCGCTCGTTCCCGTCGACCGCGACCGCGCCGGCGGTCAGCAGGACGAGGCGGGTGTCGGCGGTCCTGGGGTCGGCCAGCCAGCGGCCCAGCAGGCCGAGGACGCGCGCGGTGAGCTCGTGCGCCCGCGCGGGTTCCGGGTCGTCGGCGGAGGGGACGCGCACGAGGACGGCCTCCGGGAGCCGGGCCTCGGGGTCGTCGAGGAGCGCCGGGGCGTCGTCCAGGGCCACGGTCTCACCGGAGCCCGCGACGGCCTCGGACTCCGCTTCCTTCCAGCGGAGTTCGAAGAGGGAGTCGCGCAGCGGCGTGTCGGTGGTCCGCAGCAGTTCGGCGGACATGGGTCGGACGGCCACCGAGCCGATGGAGACGACCGCCCGGCCGTCCTCGTCGTGGGCGCTCAGCGAGATCGTGCCGGCCGCGCCCGCCACCAGTCGCACGCGCAGCGCGCGGCTGTGGCGGGTGTCCAGCCGGACGGCCGTCCAGGAGAAGGGCAGGCCCGCCTGGAGGGGCGCGTCCGAGTCCTCCCGGACCAGCATCGGGTGCATGGCGGCGTCGAGCAGGGCCGGGTGCAGCGTGAAGCGGTCGGCGTCGGCGCCGCCCTCGTCGGGGAGTTCGACCTCGGCGAACAGCTCGATGCCGCGCCGCCAGACCTGCCGCAGGCCCTGGAACAGCGGGCCGTAGTCGAAGCCCGCCGCCGCCGCGCGGTCGTAGAGGTCGTCCGCGTCGACCGGCCGGGCGCCGGGCGGGGGCCACTCTTCGGGCGCCGCCTCGTCGGCCGGGGCATCGGCGGGAGCGTCGGCCGGAGCCTCGGGAGCGGCGGCGAGCAGGCCGGTGGCGTGCCGGGTCCAGGGCTGGTCGGCGGGCGCATGCTCGGGCCGGGAGTGGATGCCGATCGCGCGGGCGCCGGACTCGTCCGGGTCCTCGACGGTGACCTGGATCCGGACGTCCTCGGTGTCGGACAGCACGAGCGGGGTGTGCAGGGTGAGTTCGTCGACCAGCGGGCTGCCGGCCTCGGCCCCCGCGCGCAGGGCGAGTTCGAGGAAGGCCGTGCCGGGGACGATGACGGTGCCGAGCACGGCGTGGTCGGCCAGCCACGGGTGGGTGGCGGCGGAGAGCCGGCCGGTCAGGACCGTCCCGGAGCCGTCCGCCAGCTCGACGGCGGCGCCCAGCACCGGGTGCTCCATGGCCGACTGGCCCCAGCCGACGCCGACGACGTCCGTGGGGTCGGGCTCGGCCCAGTAGCGGCGGTGCTGGAAGGCGTAGGTCGGCAGTTCGACGTGCCGACCGGTGGGGAGGAGGGTGGTCCAGTCGACGGGCAGGCCCGCGACGAAGGCGGCGGACAGCGCCGTCACCAGCCGCTCGGGGCCGCCCTCGTGGCGGCGCAGGGTCTCCAGCACCACGGCACCCGGGGTCTCCTCCAGCTGGTCCGCAACCGGAACGACCAGCCCCGGGTGCGGACTGCACTCCACGAACGTGGTGTGCCCCTCCGCCAGGGCCGCGCGCACCGCCATATCCAGACGGACCGTGCCACGCAGGTTGTCGAACCAGTACGAACCCGCCAGTTGATCCGGCTCCTCCACCGCTTCACCGGTCACCGTCGAGAACATCGCCACCCGGCCCGCCAACGGCGTGACACCCGACGACAGTTCAACGACCTCCTTGCGCACCGCGTCCATGTACGCCGAGTGCGAGGCGTAGTCCACCGGGATCCACCGCGCCCGGACGTCCTGGCGCTCGCAGTCGGCCACGACGGCCGACAGTGCCTCGATCTCACCGGAGAGCACCACACTCGACGGCCCGTTCACCGCCGCCAACGACAACCGCCCGTCCTCCGCAACGAGTTCGGACGCCCGATCGACCGGAAGGCCCACCGACAGCATCCCACCGCCCGTCACCCCGCGCAGCGCCCGGCTACGCAGCACCACCACCCGAACCGCATCCTCCAACGACAACAACCCCGCCACATGCGCGGCCGCGATCTCACCCTGCGAATGCCCGATCACCGCAGCCGGCCGAACCCCGCACGACTCCCACCACCGCGCCAGACCCACCATCACCGCGAACAACACCGGCTGCACCACATCCACCCGCTCCAGCAACCCGCCGGAGCCGTCCCGCAACACCTCCAGCAACGACCAGTCCGTCAGCGGGTCCATCACCCCCGCGCACTCCACGATCGCGGCGGCAAAAACCGGCGAAGCGTCCAGGAGTTCCACAGCCATCCCGGCCCACTGCGACCCCTGCCCCGGGAACACGAACACCGCACCCGAAACCCCCGACACGGCAACCGACCCGCCCTCGGCCAGGCCACCCAGCCCGTCCGCCAGCTCCGCCACCGTCCGACCGGCGACCACCACCCGGTGCTCGAACACCGTGCGGCCCGCCACCAGCGACCGGCCGACGTCCACCGGGTCGACCCCGGGACGGGCCTCCGTCCACGCGCGCAGCCGCTCCGCCTGCTCCCGCAGCGCCGCGTCCGACCGCGCCGACAGCACCCACGGCACCACCCCGCCGACCGCCTCGGCCGACGCCGGGACCTCCGCCTCCGACGCCTCCGGCGCCTCCTCCACCACCACGTGCGCATTGGTGCCGCTCGCACCGAACGACGAGACGGCGGCCCGGCGCGGCCGCTCCGAGCGCGGCCAGGCCACGGGCTCGGTCAGCAGCCGGACGTTGCCGGTCTCCCAGTCGATGTGCGGCGAGGGGGCGTCGATGTGCAGGGTGCGCGGCAGCTCCTGGTGCCGCAGCGCCATCACCGTCTTGATCACACCCGCCACACCCGCCGCCGCCTGGGTGTGACCGATGTTGGACTTCACCGAGCCGAGCCAGAGCGGCCGGTCCTCGGGGCGGCCCCGCCCGTAGGTGGCGAGCAGCGCCTGCGCCTCGATCGGGTCGCCCAGCGGGGTGCCCGTCCCGTGCGCCTCCACCGTATCCACGTCGCGCGCGGCCAGGCCGGCGGCCTCCAGGGCCTGCCGGATCACCCGCTCCTGCGACGGACCGTTCGGCGCCGTCAGGCCGTTGGACGCGCCGTCCTGGTTCACCGCGCTGCCCCGCACCACGGCGAGGACGGGGTGTCCGTTGCGGCGCGCGTCGGAGAGGCGCTCGACCACCAGCAGGCCCGCGCCGTCGGCGGGGCTGAAGCCGTCGGCGGCCGCCGAGAACGGCTTGCAGCGGCCGTCCGGAGCGAGGCCGCGCTGGCGGCTGAAGTTGACGAACGTCTCCGGGGTGCACATCACGGTGGCGCCGCCGGCGAGCGCGAGGTCGCACTCCCCCGAGCGCAGCGCGCCGACCGCCAGGTGCAGCGCGACCAGCGCCGAGGAGCACGCCGTGTCCACCGTCACCGCCGGCCCCTCCAGGCCGAGGACGTAGGACACCCGGCCGGCGAGCAGGCTGGCGGCGTTGGCCATGCCCAGCGTTCCGTCCCGGCCCTTGGCCGTCCGGGCGAGGACGGTGGTGTAGTCGAGCCAGTTGATCCCGGTGTACACCCCGGTGCGGCTGCCGCGCAGGGTGCTCGGGTCGATGCCGGAGCGCTCGACGGCCTCCCAGGAGATCTCCAGCAGCAGCCGCTGCTGCGGGTCCATCGCCAGCGCCTCGCGCGGCGAGATCCCGAAGAAGCCCGCGTCGAAGTCGGCGGCGTCGTAGAGGAACCCGCCCTCGCGGACGTACGCCGTGCCGGGGGCGTCGGGGTCGGGGTCGTACAGCGCCTCCAGGTCCCAGCCGCGGTCGGTCGGGAAGGCGCCGATGGCGTCGCCGCCGCCCGCCACGAACTCCCACAGCTGCTCCGGCGTCGACAGCCCGCCCGGGAAGCGACAGGCCATGCCCACGATCGCGATCGGCTCGCGGCCCTGCTCCTCCAGCTCCCGTACCCGCCGGTGCGCGTCGCGCGCGTCGGCGACGGCCCGCTTGAGGTAGGACCGCAGCTTCTCTTCCGACTCGGCCACGTCTACTCCGACTCCTCGATCAAACGTTCGCTGTCGCTGGTCTGGTGATGGTGCTGGCGCTGATGCAGGTGCTGGTGCTGGTGCCGGTCCGGCGGTGGGCCCGGGTGGATCGGCGACATCACTCGAACCCCTGGTCGACGAGGGAGAACAGCTCGTCGTCGGTGGCGGACCCGAGGTCGTCCGTGTCGCCGTCGTCGGCCCCGCCGTCCGGCGCCCCGCACAGCGCCAGCAGCTCGCGCAGGCGTTCGGCGATCCGGTCGCGGGCGCCGTCCTCGGCCAGGACCGCCGGCAGCGCCTCCTGCAGCCGGTCCAGGTCGGCGAGCACCGGGGTGGCCTCCGAGGAGTCCTCGGCGAGGCGCGCCAGCACATGGCCGGCCAGGCTCACCGGGTTCGGGAAGTCGAACACCAGGGTCGAGCGCAGGTGCACCCCGGTGGCGCGCATCAGGCGCTTCCGCAGTTCGACCGCCATCAGCGAGTCGAAGCCGACCTCCTTGAACGCCCGCTCGGGCCCGACCTCGTCGGCCCCCGGGTGTCCGAGGACGGCGGCCGCCAGGGTCCTGACGAAGGTGACCAGTTCGCGCTCCCGCTCCTTCTCGGAGAGGGCCGCCAGCCGCCGCCGCAGGGCGCCGGCGTCCGGGGTCCCGGGCGTCTCGGCCCCGCCGGCCGTACGGCGGGCCTCCAGGGCGCGGAGCAGGTGCCGCAGCGGAGCGCGAACGGCCTCCGGGCGGGTCCGCAGGACCGCGCGGTCGGGCCGGGCGAGCACCAGTCCGGGCCCGGCCGCACGCAGCGCCTCATCGAACAGGACGAGCGCCTCGGCCTCCGCCAACTCCAGCAGTCCTTCGTGGAGTTCGGCCTCGTAGCCATCGACCCCGACGGGGCCCCAGGCGAGCGCGGCGGCGGGCAGGCCGTCCGCGTGCCGGGCGGCCGCCAGCGCCTCCGTGAACGCGGCGGCCGCGGTGACGGCGGGCGGTTCGGGGGCGGCGCCGATCAGGCCGCTCGCCGGAGCGAGCGTCACGAGCACCGCGTCCCGATGCGCGGCCAGGAGTCCGGAGACGGCCAGGGCCGCTTCGACGTCCGGCTCCGCGTCGTCGCGGGCCGTGTCGGCCGCCGCGAGCAGCGCGCCGGCCACCCGGTGCCCGGCCGTGGCCGCCTCCAGCGCGGCGCGCAGGGCGCCGTGGTCGCCGGGGGCCCAGGTGACGACCTCGGCCCCGGCTCCCGCCTCGGCCAGCCGGTCCGCCAGTCGCCGGACAGCGCCGATGCCGGTGTCGTCACCCGTGCCACCGCCCGCCAGCAGGACCAGGCGGCGGACACCGTGGGCCGCGACCAGGTGTCCGGCCAGCGCGGCGGCCAGCGGGCCGTCCGCGCCGCTGATCAGCACCGTGCCGCCGTCCGCGCCCCACGGCTCCACCGCCGCGCGGTCGGCCGCCGCCTTGGCCAGCGACGGCGCGAGCAGCCGTCCGGCCCGCACGGCGAGCCGCGGTGCGCCGACGGACAGCGCCCGGGCCAGTGCGGCGGCGGAGGCCGGATCGCCGTCCAGGTCGGCCAGCAGGATCCGGTCCGGGTACGCGGCCTGGAGCGCGCACCCGGCGCCCCAGGCGGCCGCCCGGTCGGGGTCGGGCGCCCGGTCCCCGTCCCCGGTGAGGACGGCCTGCCGGGTCACCAGCAGGAGCCGGCTCTCCGCCAGCCCCGGTTCGGCCGCCCAGGCCGCGACCTGGTCCGCCGCGCGGGACAGTCGGCGGAGTGCTTCCGCGCCGGCCCGGTCGGTGCCCGGAGCGGCGGTGCCCGCGTCCACGGCGACCCGGTCCAGGTCGGTCACGGCGAGCACCACGGTGTCGGGCACCGGCGAACCGGCCGCGACGGCGGCGGCGAGGGCCACCGCGTCCGCGTACCGGTCCACCGCGGCGAAGCCCTCGATGGCGTCCGCCGCGCCGAGAACGGCGATCTGTCCGGGCGCACCGAGGCCCGGTGCGCCCTCGTCCCACTCCGCCCAGGTCATCCGCAGGAGCGCGTCCCGGTGCGCACCGCCGGCCGCGCGCAGTTGCTCGGCGGAGACCGGGCGCACGGTCAGCGACTCGACCACCGCGACCGGACGGCCCGCCGCGTCCGCGACGTGCATCGCCACCGCGCCCTCCCCTGCCGGGGTCAGCCGGACCCGCAGGCCGACCGGACCCGTGCCGGAGAAGCGGACACCGTGCCAGGAGAAGGCGACCCGGACGTCCTCGTCCTCGCCCGCGCCCACCCGCAGCGTCTGGACCCCCGCGTCGAGCAGGGCCGGGTGGACGGCGAAGCCGGCCGCCTCGCGCTCGTGCTCACCGGGGAGCGCGGCCTCGGCGAACAGCTCGTCCCCGCGCCGCCAGGCGGCCCGCAGGCCCCGGAAGGCGGGACCGTAGTCGACCCCGGAGGCCACCAGCCGCTCGTAGAAGTCGTCCACGTCCAACGGCGCGGCACCGGTCGGAGGCCAGCTCGCCCACGCGGGGTCGGCGTCGTCGACGTCCGGGCCCTCCACCAGCGTGCCCTCCGCGTGCCGGGTCCAGGGCTGGTCGGCGGGCGCGTGTTCGGGCCGGGAGTGGACGCCGATCGCCCGGGCGCCGGACTCGTCCGGCGCACCCACGACGACCTGGATCCGCAGGGCCTCGGAGTCCGGCAGGACGAGCGGGGTGTGCAGGGTCAGCTCCTCGACGGTGGGACTGCCCACCTCGCCGCCCGCCCAGGCCGCCAGCTCGACGAAGAGCGTCCCCGGCACGATCGCCGTGCCCAGGACGACGTGGTCGGCGAGCCACGGGTGAGCAGCGGCGGAAAGGCGACCGGTGAACAGCACGGTGCCGTCGTGGGCCGAGCTGACCGCCGCGCCCAGCAAGGGGTGCTCGGCCCAGGCCAGTCCGAGCCCGGCCGGATCGCCCGACCGGACGCCCTGGTCGAGCCAGTAGCGGCGGTGCTGGAAGGCGTAGGTCGGCAGGTCGACGTGCCGGCCGGTGGGGAGGAGGGTGGTCCAGTCGACGGGCAGGCCCGCGACGAAGGCGGCGGACAGCGCCGTCACCAGCCGCTCGGGGCCGCCCTCGTGGCGGCGCAGGGTCTCCAGCACCACGGCACCGGGAACTTCCTCCAGCTGGTCCGCAACCGGAACGACCAGCCCCGGGTGCGGACTGCACTCCACGAACGTGGTGTGGCCGGCCGCGACCGCGGACCGCACCGCCGCGTCCAGGCGAACCGTGCCGCGCAGGTTGTCGAACCAGTACGAACCCGCCAACTGGACCGGATCGGCGACCACTTCACCGGTCACCGTCGAGAACATCGCCACCCGGCCCGCCAACGGCGTCACACCCGACGACAGCTCGACGACCTCCTCGCGCACCGCGTCCATGTACGCCGAGTGCGAGGCGTAGTCCACCGGGATCCACCGCGCCCGGACGTCCTGGCGCTCGCAGTCGGCCACGACGGCCGACAGTGCCTCGATCTCACCGGAGAGCACCACGCTCGACGGCCCGTTCACCGCCGCCAGCGACAACCGCCCGTCCTCCGCAACGAGTTCGGACGCCCGATCGACCGGAAGGCCCACCGACAGCATCCCACCGCCCGTCACCCCCCGCAGCGCCCGGCTACGCAGCACCACCACCCGAACCGCATCCTCCAACGACAACAACCCCGCCACATGCGCGGCCGCGATCTCACCCTGCGAATGCCCGATAACCGCAGCCGGCCGCACCCCGCACGACTCCCACCACCGCGCCAGACCCACCATCACCGCGAACAACACCGGCTGCACCACATCCACCCGCTCCAGCAGCCCGCCGGAACCGTCCCGCAACACCTCCAGCAACGACCAGTCCGTCAGCGGGTCCATCACCCCCGCGCACTCCTCGATCGCGGCAGCGAACACCGGGCTCGAAAGCAGCAGTTCGGCCGCCATCCCGGCCCACTGCGACCCCTGCCCCGGGAACACGAACACCGCACCCGGCTCATCGGTCCGACCGGCCTCCGGCAGGGGCTCCGCCCCCCACTCTCCGAGCCGGTCCACGAGTTGGGCCAGATCCCGCCCGGACACCACCGCCCGGTGCTCGAACACCGCGCGGCCCGCCACCAGCGACCGGCCGACGTCCACCGGGTCGACCCCGGGATGCGCCACCGCCCACTCCCTCAGCCGCTCCGCCTGCCCCCGCAGCGCCGCGCCCGACCGCGCCGACAGCACCCACGGCACCACCCCGCCGACCGGCTCCGCCGCGACCGGGACCTCCGCCTCCGACGCCTCCCCCGCCTCCTCCAGCACCACGTGCGCGTTGGTGCCGCTGATCCCGAACGAGGACACCGCCGCCCGCCGCGCCCGGCCGGTCTCCGGCCACTCCACCGACTCGGTCAGCAGCTCGACCGCGCCCGCCGACCAGTCCACGTGCGAGGAGGGCGCGTCGACGTGCAGCGTCCTCGGCAGCAGACCGTGCCGCAGCGCCATCACCATCTTGATCACACCCGCCACACCCGCCGCCGCCTGGGCGTGGCCGATGTTGGACTTCACCGACCCCAGCCGCAGCGGCCGGTCCTCGGGACGGCCCTGCCCGTAGGTGGCCAGCAGCGCCTGCGCCTCGATCGGGTCACCCAGCGCCGTACCCGTCCCGTGCGCCTCCACCACGTCGACGTCCGCCGTGCCCAGGCCCGCGTTGGCGAGCGCCTGGCGGATCACCCGCTGCTGGGACGGCCCGTTGGGGGCGGACAGCCCGTTGGAGGCACCGTCCTGGTTCACCGCGCTGCCCCGCACCACGGCCAGCACCCGGTGCCCGTTGCGACGCGCGTCCGAGAGGCGCTCCAGCAGGACCAGGCCGACCCCCTCGCCGGCGCCCATGCCGTCGGCCGCCTCCGAGAAGGCCTTGCAGCGGCCGTCCGCGGACAGTCCGCGCTGGCGCGAGAACTCGACGAAGAACTCGGGCGTCGACATCACCGTCACCCCGCCCGCGAGCGCCAGGTCGCACTCCCCAGAGCGCAGCGCGTTCGCCGCCAGGTGCAGCGCGACCAGCGACGACGAGCACGCCGTGTCGATGCTGACCGCCGGGCCCTCCAGCCCCAACGAGTACGCGACCCGTCCGGAGGCGATGCTGCTCGCACTGCCGTAGCCGACGTAGCCCTCGACCTCCTCCGGGACGCGGTCGAGGCGTGAGCCGTAGTCGTTGTCGATGACGCCGGCGAAGATCCCGGTCCGGCTGCCGCGCAGCGAGGTCGGGTCGATCCCGGCCCGCTCGACCGCCTCCCAGGAGGCCTCCAGCAGCAGGCGCTGCTGCGGGTCCATCGCCAGCGCCTCGCGCGGCGAGATCCCGAAGAACTCGGCGTCGAAGTCGGCCACACCGGACAGGAACCCGCCCCGGCGCACATAGCTCTTCCCGGAGGCCTCCGGGTCGGGGTCGAAGAGCCCGGCCACGTCCCAGCCGCGGTCGCCCGGGAAGTCACCGATCGCGTCGCGGCCGGCGGTGACCAGCTCCCAGAGCTCCTGGGGCGAGCCCACCCCGCCGGGGAAGCGGCAGCCCATGCCGACGATCACGACCGGATCGCCGTCGGTGCCCGCACCGGCGGCCGGCACGGGCGCGGGTACCACCGCCGACCCGTCCGGTCCGGTGGCGCCGACCAGCCGTTCCAGGAGGTGGCCGGCGAGCCGGGCCGGGGTCGGGTGGTCGAAGACCAGGGTGGACGGCAGCCGCAGACCGGTGGCGTTGTTGAGCCGGTTGCGCAGCTCGACACCGGTCAGCGAGTCGAAGCCGAGCTCCTTGAAGGCCCGGGTGGCGTGCACGCCGTCGGCCGACCGGCGCCCCAGCGCGCCCGCGGCCTCGGTCCGGACGATCTCCAGCAGCGCCCGCTCGCGCTCGGCCGCCGCCATGGCGGCGATCCGGGCGGCCAGCGGGGCCTCGCCGGGCTGCCGGTCGCGGCCGCGGGTCGCCACGCCCAGCAGTTCGCCGAACAGCGCGGGTGCGATCGCCGCACGGGCGCGGATCGCCCGGAGGTCGAGGTGCGCGGGCACCAGGGTCGCGCCGGGTTCGGCGAGCGCGAGGTCGAACAGGCTCAGCGCCTCCTCGGCCGGCATCGCGACCGCGCCGGTCCGCGCCCACCGGGCGAGGTCGGCCTCGCTCAGCCGCCCGCCCATGCCCTGCGTCCCCGCCCACAGGCCCCAGGCGAGTGAGATCGCCGGCAGGCCGAGCGCACGGCGGTGCTGCGCCAGGCCGTCCAGGAAGGCGTTGGCGGCGGCGTAGTTGCCCTGGCCCGGGCCGCCGAAGGTGGTCGCTCCGGAGGAGAAGAGCACGAAGGCGGCGAGCTTGGCGTCCTGGGTGAGCTCGTGCAGGTGGTGGGCCCCGTCGGCCTTCGGTCGGAGCGACCGGTCCAGGTGGCCGTCCGTCAGGGTCTCGACCAGTCCGTCGTCGACGATGCCCGCGGTGTGGACCACGCCGGTCAGCGGGTGCTCGTCGGGCACCCGCGCCAGCGCCTCGGCCAGGGCGTCGCGGTCGGCGAGGTCGCAGGCCAGCAGGGTGGCCTCGGCGCCCAGCTCGGCGAGGTCGGCGAGCAGCGCGGCGGCGTCCGGCGCGGCGGGGCCGCGACGGGAGAGCAGCAGGAGCCGCCGCACGCCGTGGCCGGTCACCAGGTGCCGTGCCACGAGCGCGCCCAGACCGCCGGTGGCGCCGGTGACCAGCACCGTGCCCTCCGGGTCGAGCCCGCCATCGGCGGCCGGCGGCGGGGTCGCGCGGACCAGCCGGGGCACGAGCAACTTCCCCTCACGGAGGGCCAGTTGTGGTTCCGTAGCGGCGAGGGCCAGCGGCCACCGGGTGAGCGAGGCGTCGTCGCCGTCGAGGTCGATCAGGAGGAAGCGGCCGGGGTGCTCCGACTGCGCCGAGCGCACCAGGCCCCAGACGGCGGCGGCCGCGACGTCGGCGACCGGCTCGTCCGCGCGGGCGGCGAGCGCACCGGTGGTCGCGACGACCAGGCGGGCACCGTCGAAGCGGTCCTCCGCCAGCCAGGCCTGGAGCAGGCCGAGCACCGACCCCAGCAGCCTGCGGGTCCGGGCGGGGACGTCCTCCCCGGCCTCGGGCGCCACCGGGAGCCGCAGCACGACCGTGGCGGGCACCGGACCGTCGGCCTCCGCGGCCGCGGCCAGGTCGTCGAACAGGGCGGCCGGACGGTGCTCCTCGGCCGGGCGCGCGGCCAGGCCGGGCAAGGCCGCACCGGCCGGGCCGAGCAGGGCCCACGACGGCACCTCCGCCGGGCCGGGCTCGACCACCCGCCACTCCACCCGGAACAGGGCGTCCCGGTGCGACGGACCGGCCGGGCGCAGCTGCTCCGCCGTGACCGGACGGACGGTGAGCGCCGCCACCGACGCCACGCCCGCCCCCGCGTCGTCCGCCAGGTGCAGCGACACCGCGTCGGCCCCGGTGGGCGCCAGCCGGACCCGCAGGCGGGAGGTGCCCGCCGGCGGCCTCGGCCCGGCGGCCGACCGGACGCCGCGCCAGGCGAAGGCCACCCGTGCCCCGGCCGCCGGGTCGGCGGCCTCCTCCTGCCCGACCTGGCCGCGGGCCGCCGCCAACGCGTGGAGGGCGGCGTCCAGCAGGGCGGGGTGCAGCTCGAAGCGGTCGGTCTGCGCGTCGGCCTCGGCGGGGAGTTCGACCTCGGCGAAGAGCTCGTCGCCGCGCCGCCAGGCGGCCCGCAGACCCTGGAACACCGGGCCGTAGTCGAAGCCGGCGGCGCCCAGCCGCTCGTACGCGCCCTCGGTCGCGACGGGTGCGGAACCCGGCGGCGGCCAGGCGGTGAGGTCCGGCGCGCCGATCTCGGCCCGGTCGTCCGGGACGACCAGCGTGCCGGTGGCGTGCCGGGTCCAGGGCTGGTCGGCGGGCGCGTGCTCGGGCCGGGAGTGGATGGCGATCGCCCGGGCGCCGGACTCGTCCGGAGCGCCGACGGAGACCTGGAGCTGAACGCCGCCCGTCTCGGGCAGCACCAGGGGTGCGGGCAGGGCGAGTTCCTCGATCTCGCCGTGGCCGACCCGGTCTCCGGCCCGCAGGGCGAGCTCCACGAACAGCGTGCCGGGGACGATGACGGTGCCGAGCACGGCGTGGTCGGCCAGCCACGGGTGAGTGACGGTGGAGAGCCGGCCGGTCAGGACCGTCCCGGAGCCGTCCGCCAGCTCGACGGCGGCACCCAGCACCGGGTGGTCGACGGCGAGTTGGCCGCGGCCTGCACCGGAGGACCCCGTGTCGGCGGCTGTCACCCAGTAGCGCTCGCGCTGGAAGGGGTAGGTCGGCAGGTCGGCCTGAGGGCCGGTGGGGAGGAGGGTGGTCCAGTCGACGGGCAGGCCCGCGACGAAGGCGGCGGACAGCGCCGTCACCAGCCGCTCGGGGCCGCCCTCGTGGCGGCGCAGGGTCTCCAGCACCACGGCACCCGGGACCTCCTCCAGCTGGTCCGCGACCGGAACGACCAATCCGGGGTGCGGACTGCACTCCACGAACGTGGTGTGCCCCTCCGCGAGGGCCGCGCGCACCGCCGCGTCCAGGCGGACGGTGCCGCGCAGGTTGTCGAACCAGTACGAACCCGCCAGTTGATCCGGCTCCTCCACCGCTTCGCCGGTCACCGTCGAGAACATCGCCACCCGGCCCGCCAACGGCGTCACACCCGACGACAGTTCAACGACCTCGTCACGCACCGCGTCCATGTACGCCGAGTGCGAGGCGTAGTCCACCGGGATCCACCGCGCCCGCACCCCGTCGCGCTCACACCCCTCGACCACGGCCGACAGTGCCTCGATCTCACCGGAGAGCACCACACTCGACGGCCCGTTCACCGCCGCCAACGACAACCGCCCGTCCTCCGCGACGAGTTCGGACGCCCGCTCCGCGCCGACGCCGACCGACAGCATTCCGCCACCCGTCACCCCCCGCAGCGCCCGGCTACGCAGCACCACCACCCGAACCGCATCCTCCAACGACAACAACCCCGCCACATGCGCAGCCGCGATCTCACCCTGCGAATGCCCGATCACCGCAGCCGGCCGCACCCCACACGACTCCCACCACCGCGCCAGACCCACCATCACCGCGAACAACACCGGCTGCACCACATCCACCCGCTCCAGCAACGCACCGGAACCGTCCCGCAACACCTCCAGCAACGACCAGTCCGTCAGCGGGTCCATCACCCCCGCGCACTCCTCGATCGCGGCGGCGAACACCGGGCTCGAAAGCAGCAGTTCGGCCGCCATACCGGCCCACTGCGACCCCTGCCCCGGGAACACGAACACCGCACCCGACCCCGACGCGGCAACCGACTCACCGTCGGCCACCCCGCCGAGCCCGGCCACGAGCTCCGCCACCGTCCGACCGGCGACCACCACCCGGTGCTCCAGCGCCGCCCGACCCGAGGCCAGCGTCCGCGCCACCCCCACCGGATCGGCCTC
>NZ_JBHVIV010000135.1:0-16309 GCF_042799475.1 Kitasatospora sp. NPDC057692
CGGGTGACCAGGTCGGCGACCACCGAGGTCCGGTACTGGCGGCTGGAGTCGCGCCCGCACGAGGACTCCCCGGAGCGCACCCGGGCGACGGTCAGGGAGCTGCTGGCGGACGCGGTGGAACGGCAGTTGCTCAGCGACGTGCCGCTCTGCACCCTGCTGTCCGGCGGGGTGGACTCCAGCGCCATCACCGCGCTGGCCGCGATCGCCCGGGAGCGGGCCGGCCAGGGCAAGATCACCAGCTTCTCGGTGGACTTCCCCGGCAGCGCCGACCGCACCCCGGACGCCTGGCGCACGACCCTGGACGCACCGTACGTGCAGGCCGCCGCCGAGCACATCGGCACGCTGCACACGGCCGTCCTGGTGCCGGACGACGACCTGCTGCCCGCCCGGGACGTGGTGCTGGCGGCCCGCGACCGGCCGGGCTGGGGCGAGATGGACGCCTCGCTGCACCTGCTGTTCCGCGAGGTGCGCCGGCGTTCCACGGTGGCGCTGTCCGGCGAGGCGGCCGACGAGATCTTCGGCGGCTACCCGTACTTCCATGACGCGGCGGCGCTGGCTTCCGGCACCTTCCCCTGGCTGCACGGCCGCGCCACCCCGGCCGACCTGCTGCGCGCGGAGGTGGCGGCCGAGGTCCGCCCGGCCGAGTACACCGCCGCGGCCTACCGCGACTCGATCGCCGAAGTCCCGCGCCTGGCCGGCGAGCCGGCGGCCGACGCCCGGGTGCGCGAGGTGTTCCACCTGGCGCTGACCCGCTGGCTGCCGCCGCTGCTGGACCGGGTGGACCGGGTGTCGATGTCGGTCGGCCTGGAGGTCCGGGTGCCGTTCTGCGACCACCGGCTGGTGGAGTACCTGTGGAACGTCCCCTGGGCGCTGAAGGCACCGGAGGGCAGACCGAAGGGCCTGCTGCGGGACGCCGTCCGAGACCTGCTGCCGCCGCAGGTGGCGGACCGGCCGAAGAGCGGCTACCCGTCCACCCCGGCCGTCCGCTACACGGAGGTGCTGACCGAGCGGGCGCAAGCCCTGCTGGCCGACCCGCAGGCGCCGGTCTTCGACCTGGTGGACCGGGCCGCCGTACGCCGGCTGCTGGCCGAGGGCCGGCCGCTGCCCAGCCCCCGCACCGCGCCCAACCCGGTCGGCGGCCTGGACCACCTGGTGCAGTTGGACGAGTGGCTGCGCGCGTACCGGGTGGCGCTCCGATGAGCCCCGTGCGCGGACGCCGGCCGGTGGAGCCGCAGGACGTCCGGGCGGCCGCCCGCCACTGGACGACCGGGGTCGCGGTGCTCACCGCCCGGGACGGCGACGAGGTCTTCGCCAAGACGGTCTCCTCCTTCGGCACGCTCTCCCTGGACCCGCCGCTGGTCAGCGTGGCGGTGGCCGCCCGCAGCCCGCTGGCGGCGGCCGTCCGGGACTCCGAGCGGTTCGCGGTGTCGGTGCTGACCGCCCGCCAGGAGGCCGTCGGACGCCGCTTCGCCACCCCGGGCGCGGGCCGGGCGCTCGGCATGTTCACCACCGTGCCGATGCGGGTGGAGGTCACCGGCGCGCCGGTGGTCGACCACTGCCTGGCCTGGTTCGACTGCCGGCTGCACGCGATCCTGCCCGGCGGCGACCACACCTTGCTGGTCGGCGAGGTGGTCGCCACCGACGGCGTCCCGGGCGAGCCGCTGCTGTACCACGACGGCCGCTACCGCGCCCTGGCCCACCCGCTCGCCGATCCGGCCCTCACCGGTCCCGCACCCGCCCTCACCGACAAGCAGCCCACCGATAGGCAACCCATCGATAGGCAGCCCACCGACAGGCAGCCCGCCGACGCCCCGACCATGACTTCGACAGGAGCCACCGCATGACCCTGCTGGACACGCCGGCCACCGGACGGGGACTGCTCACCGGCGAGCGGTACCTGGCCGAACTCGACGACGGCCGCGAGCTCTACCTGGACGGCAAGCGCGTCGCCAACCCGGCCGAGCACCCCGCCTTCCGCCCCGCAGCCCTGGAGCTGGCCCGGCTGCTCGACCTCCAACACGACCCCGAGCACCGCTCCCTGCTGACCGTGCAGGATCCGGACACCGGCCGCCGGATCGCCCGCGCCTACGCCCCGCCGCGCACCCTGGAGGACCTGCGCCTCCAGCGCCGCAGCGCCGAGTTCTGGCACGCCGAGGCGCTGGGCCAGCACGGCCGCTCGCCCTCCTTCATGGCCTCCATCGCGCTCGGCGTCTACGACTTCCGCCACCAGCTGGCCCGCAACGACGAGCGGTTCGGCGCCAACGCGGAGGCCTGGTACCGGCACTGCGCCGACAACGACCTCGTCCTCTCGCACGCGCTCGGCGACCCGCAGATCGACCGCTCCGCCGATCCGGTGGAGGAGCCCGACCTCGCCCTGCGCGTCCTGGAGGAGAACGAGCGCGGCATCGTGGTGCGCGGCGCCAAGCAGCTCACCACCCTCGCCCCGCTGGCCCACGAGGTGCTGGTCTACCTCTCCGCCTCCTTCACCCAGCGGCGCGGCGAGCAGTTCGTGGTCTGGTTCGCGCTGCCGCTGAACACCCCCGGCCTGGTCACCCTCTGCCGGGAGCCGCTGGGCAGCGCCCCGTGGGGCCACGACCACCCGCTCGGCGCCAAGTACGACGAGCAGGACGCGATGCTGTTCTTCGACGACGTGCTGGTGCCCTGGGACCGCGTCTTCCTGCTGCGCGACGGCGAGTTGGCCCGGGCGGGCCTGGGCCGGATCAACGCGTGGAGCGCCTACATCGGCCACGTCCGCTACCGGGAGCGGCTGCGCACCCTGCTGGCCACCGCCACCCTGGTCGCCGAGTCGATCGGGGTGAAGGGCTTCCGCAACATCCAGGAGGACCTGGGCCGGCTGGCCGGGTACGCGGAGCTGACCGAGTACTTCCTGGACGCCGCCGAGGCCCGCGCCCGGGTCACCGACAGCGGGCTGCTAGCGCCGGGCGACACCGCCGCCAGCCGGGTCTGGTCCGCCGAGGTGGCGGCGAGCGCGGTGGAGATCGTCCGGAAGATCGGCGCCTCCGGCCTGCTGATGCAGCCCACCGCCGGCGACCTCGCCAACCCCCGGCTGCGCCCGCACATCGACCGCTACATGCGCGGCAAGGACATCGACGCCGAGCACAAGTCCCGCCTGTTCAGGCTGGCCTGGGAGCTGACCGGCGACGGCTTCGGCCAGCGCCAGGACCTCTACGAGTACGTCCACCGCGGCGACCTCGCCCGCAACCGGATCAACATCTTCAACCGCTACGACCAGAGCAGCACCCGCGAACGGCTGCTGCGCCTGATCGACACCGCCCCCGAGCCGCACGCCGCCCCCGCGGCCGGCACCGCCCCCCAGGAGGCCCGGCAGTGACCGCATCCGCCATCGAGATCCAGGCCGGCACGCTGGCCGGCTATGCCGACGCCAGCCGGCTGCGCCAGGTCCAGGACCGCGACTGGGTCCTCGACCAGGTCACCGGCAGCCCGCAGACCCTGGTCGACCTCGGCAGCGGCATCGGCCAGCTGCTGGAGACCGCCCTCGACCGCCACCCCTCGCTGCGGCTCGCCGTCGGCCTGGAGCGCTCCGAGCACCGGATAGCCGAGGCCACCGAGCGGCTGGCCCGCTTCCCCGGCCGCACCGTCCTGCACCAGGCCGACCTGACCGATCCGAAGCCGCTGGACGTCCGGGCCGACGTGGTCACCATGACCTCGGTGCTGCACTGGCTGTACCCGGTGGAGCACCGCGTCTTCCGCTGGGTGGCCGACCGGCTGGCCCCCGACGGCCGCTTCCTGCTCACCACCTACCACCCCGCCCGGGACGCCCACGGGCTCGGCGGCGAGGACGAGATCGTCCGCGACGCGCTGATCGCGACCGGCACCGAACCCGCCCTGGTGCCGCAGGTGTTCAGCGAGGGCGAGGTGCTGCCGATCGCCACCCGGACGCGTACGGTCGAGGACCTGGCCGAACTGCTCGGCGAGTTCTTCACCGTGGAGTCGTACCTGGAGCGGGACGCCGTGGTCACCGTCCGGGACGCCGCCCAGTACGAGCACTTCCACGCGGCCACCTTCGGCGACTACTACAGCCGGCTGGTGGCCCCCGCCCTGCGGCCCGCCTTCTTCACGGCCGTCGGCGAGAGCGCCGCCCGCCGCCAGGCCGAACGCGGCTGGGTGAGCCACATGCCGGTACGGCTCTGGCGGTTGGCGCCGCGCTGATCCGCCCGCGCCACCGGGCGCAACCCGCCCGTACGGCTGCCGCTCTAGTCTGAGGTACGACGCAGCCCCGCCCCCCGAGGAGCCAACGCCATGTCAACTCCCCTCGCCAGCCAGGAACTCGGCGCGTTCCTGCGCGCCCACCGCGAGCAGCTCAAGCCCGCCGACGTCGGCCTGCGGTCCACCGCGCGCCGCCGCACCCCGGGCCTGCGCAGGGAGGAGGTGGCCTCGATCTCGGGGGTCGGGCTGGCCTGGTACACCTGGCTGGAGCAGGGCCGGGTGACCGCCTCCCGGCAGGTCCTGGAGGCGGTCACCCGGGCGCTGCAGCTGGACGCGGCCGGGCTGCGGCACGCCATGCGGCTCGCCGGCTACCACGAGCCGGCCGCCCCGGCGGACGGCGCCGCCGCCCGGCTGGCCGGCGCCGTCCAGCCGGTGCTGGACTCCTGGCCGGCCAGCCCGGCCGTGCTGCTCGACCGCCACTTCGACCTGCTCGGCTGGAACGCCGCCTGGGCCGCGCTCTGGGGCCCGCCGGAGGCCGTCCCCGCCGACCGGCGCAACCTGATGTGGCTGATGGCGGCCGACCGCCGACTGCGCGGCGTGCTGCACGACTGGGAGCCGCTGGCCATGAACGTCTTCCAGCACTTCCGCGCCCAGGCCGGCCCGGCCCTCGCCGACCCGCGCACCGGCGAGCTCTACCGCCGGCTCGACCAGGACGCACCGGAGCTGGCCCACTGGTGGGGCTGCCACTCGGTGGCCGAACTGACCGCCCGCACGGTCACCGTGGAGCCGGCCGGCATCGGGCCCGTCCGGCTCTCGCTCTCCTCCTTCCACCCGGTGGACGACCCCTCCGCCCTGGTGCTGCTCTTCACCCCGGTCGCCGCCGAGGACCGCAGCCGGATGACCGACCTGGTGGAGCGCCCGCTGCGCCCGCTGCCCGTCCAGCAGGCGGGCTGACCGCACCTCCCCGGCACACGCCGAAGCCCGTACGGAACCCCGTACGGGCTTCGGCGATCCCCTCCGGCGCCGCTCAGCCGGCCGCCCGCCGGTTCCGCAGCGAGGTGCTGACCAGCAGGGCCCCGGCCGCGGCCGCCGCCGCCAGCACCGTGCCGACCACCAGCGTGCTGTCCGCCGCGTCGCCGTAGGCCCCGATCACCCAGGCGCCCAGCCCGGTGCCCGCGTACATGGTGGAGGTCAGCCAGGCGCTGGAGGTGGCCCGCAGCTCGGGGGCGACCGTGCCGGCCAGGGTCTGCTGGTCCGTCACGAAGCCGCCGCTGGCCACGAACCAGACGACCACGCCCACCAGCGCCACCACCAGGCCCGGTCCCTTGACCGTGAGCAGGATGCCGAGCGCCAGCAGCGCGCCCCAGACCGGCAGCAGCGGCAGGTTGTTCCGCCCGGCGGCGCGGGCCCGGTCGCCCAGCCGCCCGCCGAGCAGCGAACCGGCCACACTGCCCGCGCCGACCAGCACGCCGACCAGGCCGAGTGCCTGCACCGAGAAGTCGAAGCGCTGCACCAGCACCACCCCGAGGAAGGTGAACGCCCCCAGGTTGGCGGCGTTGAAGACGGTGTTCACCAGCAGCGCCCGCCGCAGCACCGGGTCGCCCCAGCCCGCCAGCAGCGCCCGGACGGCCCCGCCGGAGGCCGGCCGCTCCACCGCCGGGTCGCCCGCCGGGACCTGCCGCAGCAGCAGCGGCACGGCCAGCGCCGTACCGACGGCCAGCGCCCAGAACGCCGACCGCCAGCCCGCCGCCCCGGCCAGGAAGCCGCCCAGCGGGACGCCGATCACCTGGCCGCAGGAGAACAGCGCCATGCCCAGGCCCAGCGCCCGGCCCCGGACGGCGTCGGGGGCGGTCTCGGCGATGTGCGCCCAGATCGCCGGCCCGGCCGCGGCGGCGGCCAGCCCGGCCAGCGCCCGGGAGAGCACCAGGCCCGCCAGATCGGTGGAGACGGCGGCCCCGACATTGGAGAGCACGAACAGCACCGTCCCGGCCACCAGCGTGCGGCGGCGCCCGAAGCGGTCGCTGAGCAGGCCGAGGAAGGGCGCGAACACCGCGTAGACCAGCACGTACGCGGTGACACTCGACGCGGCGGCCGCCTCGCCGACCTTGATCGAGTCCGCGATGGTCGGCAGCAGCGGAGAGACCAGGAAGGTCTCGGTGCCGAACAGGAACAGCAGCACGAAGACGCCCGCGTAACGCAACCGGTCGAACGAGGCCGCACCCTCACCGGGCGGGGCTACGGAGGTACTGGTCAAGGATGATCACTGCCTTCGGGGAGACACAGGGACAGGAAAGACCGCACGGCCCGGCCAGCCTGTCCCCCGGCCGCCCCACCAACCAGTCGCCCGTTCATCCTGTGACCCCCACTCACAGGCACTCCGGCCGGCCCCGGATTCCCGACGCCTCCCCTTTTCCGGCCCCGCCGGGAATTCACTTCCGGAACACCGGCCCCGCCCTCCCCGTTCGAAACCGGGAGATCCCGCCGGGATCGGTCCGCAGGCGCCTCCTGCGTCGTTTCGGCGCAACGGGCAAACCCGCCGTGCTAGCTTCGGCGGGCGCGTCCTCACGTTCGATTCATACCCGGCGAGGGGCTGTAAAGGGGGAGGTCCTGTGGCGGAGGGATTCACGGTGGACCTGGCGGCCTTGGAAAAGGCCGCCTCCGGGATCACCGGCACGGTGGCGAAGCTCCAGTTCAGAAAGGTGAAGGACCTCGATCCCAGGAAGGACGAGATCGGGCACGGACACCTGGCCGACGTCCTGGAGAAGTTCTGCACCCGCTGGGAGATCGGCGTCGAACACCTGATCAAGGACGCCGCCCAGGTCTCGCAGCGCCTGACCGCGAGCGTCAAGGCCTACCGCGAGGTCGACGGAACCCTCTTCGGCCAGCCGGGCGGCACGGTGACCCGTCCGGGCGGCGAGGACCCCGGGGTGAAGTAGTGGCCAAGAGCCTCGGGCAGACCGGCGACCCCAGGGAACTCGTCCCGGGGAACCCCGAAGCGATCGCCTCGACCGTCGCCTGGCTCAAGAGCTACGGCGACATCCTGCACTCGACCGGCGAGGGCCTCAAGCGCATCGACACCGTCCAGGGCTGGTCCGGCAAGGCCGGCGACGCGTTCCGGCACGCCTTCCACGGCGAGCCCAAGAAGTGGCTGGTGGCCGGCGACTGCTTCCACGACGCTTCCACGGCGCTGGCCGACTACCGGTGGACGCTGGCCTGGGCCCAGGAACGGGCCGCCGACGCGATCCGGCAGTGGAACGAGGGCCAGAGCGCCACGAGCAACGCCAGGTCCGAGCACCAGGACGCGGAGCGCAACGCCGGGCACGAGCTGCCCTTCACCGATCCCGGAGAGGGCGCCCGGGCGGCCGCGAACCAGACCCTCAAGACCGCGCGGGAGCAGCTCAAGAGCGCGGGCGACACCGCGGCGCGCACGATCGCCAAGGCCCGCGACAAGGCTCCCGAGGAGCCCGGCTGGCTGGACAAGGTGGGCGACTTCTTCTCCGGCGCCGGCGACTTCGCCCTGGACCTCGGCAAGACCGCCGTCGAGGACCTGGCCTCGGTGGGCAACGCGATGATCCACGACCCGGGCGCGGTGCTGGAGGTCGCGGGCGGCCTCAGCCTGGCCGCCCTGGGCGCCGGCGGTGAGGTGCTGGGCGTCGGCCTCGACCTCACCGGCGCGGGCGCGGTGATCGGCGTGCCCGTGAACGTGGTCTCCGCCGGGGTGATCGCCACCGGCCTGGGCATGGCCGGCATCGGCGCGGGCCAGATCATCGAGGACGCGGCGGGCCCCAACCGGGTCCACATGGAGGGGAACGGCGGGGGCGGGGGCGGCGGCGCCGGCGAGGTCCGCACCCAGCCGTCCAGGACCCCCGACCCCAACGCCAGGCCGCAGGGGTCCACCACCCGGATCAACCCGGAGGACGCCGCCGAGAACCGCCTCGCGCTCCAGCGCGAGAACGAGTCGGCGGAGATCCTGGCGAAGCAGGGCTACCACGTCGAGCAGAACCCGTCGGTCCCCGGTCCGAAGAATCCCGACTACCGGATCGAGGGCGAGATCTTCGACTGCGTCTCACCCAGCAGCAAGAGCGCCCGTAACGTCGGTTCGAGGATCGAGGAGAAGGTCCTGGAAGGCCAGACCAGCCGGATCGTCGTCAACCTCGCGGATTCCCCGGTGGAGGTCTCGGCCCTCAAGGCCCAACTCCACGACTGGCCGATCGAAGGGCTCCAGGAGGCCGTGGTGATCGACCGGCAGGGCAATATCCTGCACATCTACCCCTAGCGCATCCGAACGGATCCCAGCCATGTCAATCTCCCACAGCTTCAACCTGGCCACGCCACTGTCGCTCGCCGAGGTGGCCGACGTGCTGGACGACGTCGCGCGGGGCGCCAGGCTGTTCGATGCGACCACGGCGGCGGCGGACCTGCTCACCGACGGCGTCGTCACCAGGTACGGCACCTGGATCCGGGTCTTCGCGCCCAACCCCAGGCCGTGGAACCCGCTGGTCACCGACCTCCACATCACCCCGACCGTCTCGGTGGCCTTCCGGCTGGACAAGACCACCGACCTGTCGGGACAGGAGGACGACGTCGTCCGGGTCGTCGCGGGCCTCCTGGACCGGATCCCGGGCGACGCGGTGCTCCAGTACCACTACGAGATCATCTGGCTCCTGCGGCGCGACGACCGGCTCAGCCTCAACGAACGGGACGACCTCTGGCCGCCCGACCGCCTGGCCGTCGTCCCCCGCCCCTTCACCCGCGAGACGCACGCCTTCTCCGACGAGGACTGATCCCGCGCCCTGCGCACCGACGCCGACGGCCCCGCACCCGGGAGGGATGCCGTTGGCGAATTCGGGCCTGATCACTTCGCCCCGCTGGGTTGTTACCTGGCGGGGCGAAGTGCTGCCAGGTGTGATGTGCGGGTGGGGGCTCGGGTGCTGCCCGTGTTCCAGGCGTCGAGTCGGGCGAGGTTGATCGCGGTCGCGGTGAGCTGGTGCTGGAGCCGTGTCTTGTCGAGTCCGCGGTAGCGGGCCTGTCTCATGCCGGCCGTGCGGACGGCGTGGGAGATGGTGCCCTCAATGCCGTTGCGGGCCGCGTAGCGAGCTCGCCACTCGGGAGTGCCCTGGTCGGCGCGGGCCTGCCGGATGGCCTCGTGTTCGGCTCGGGGCCGCAGGGTGATCTCACGCTTCGTGGCGCCGGCGGAGCTGATGCAGTCCGGCCGGGCGGGGCAGGGCCGGCAGTCGGTGGAGGAGAACCGGACGCGGATCACGGGGGTGCCGCGATGGGAGAGCGCGTTGCGCCAGTGGCTGGTGGTCCTGCCGTTCGGGCAGGTCACGGTCTTGGTGTCCCAGTCGATGACGAAGGCGGTCTGGCTGTAGGGGCCGACGGCCTGCGCGGTGGTGTCGCCCTGCCGTCCCGGCCGGTCTGCTCCGCCAACTCGGTCCGCTTGGTCTTGCCGGAGGGAAGCCAGTACTCCTCGGGCCGGGTGGCATACCGGTCGAACCAGGCCGGGTCGGCGTGGGAGGCCAGCCAGTCGGGAGCGGCCGCAGCCAGCGCGTTGAGTACCGCGCGCAGGGTCTCGATGACGAACTCCAGCCGGTTCAGCGACCGGATCGCGGCCAGCACGTGAGTGGAGTCGGTCCGTGCCCGGCCCGGCGGCTTGAGGACGCCGGCCTCCCGAGCGGCATCGAGGACCCGGTCGAATATCCGCTGCCCGCCGTCGGCCTCCACCAGCCGGGCACGGAACTCGCTGAGCACGGAGTAGTCGAACCCCGGATCGGTAAGCTCCAGGCCCAGGGCGTACTTCCAGTCGATCCGGCCCCGGACCGCCGTGGCCGCCTGACGGTCCGGCAGCCCCTCGGCGAACTGGAGCACCGAAACCAGAGCGAGCCGGCCTGGTGACCACGCTGGCTTACCCCGGGCCGGGAAGAGGGGCGCGAACTGCTCGTCGCGGAACAGGACACCCAGTTCATCTCGCAGCCGGATCGCCAGGCTCCCCTTCGGGAACGCCGCGCCAGCCACCCGCACCGTCTCCGCGGGTATCTCCCCGAGCCCAGCCGGACGCATCGACATCGAACCCCACCCCAAACGCCAACGTCGGTCTCCAAGACCACAACTGGGTCTTGAAGACCGACGTCACGCCTGGCCCCCGAATTCGCCAACGGCATCCCCGGGAGGTGCGGGGCCGTCGACTGCACGGCGGGAATCAGAGCAGGCCGAGGGCCGGCATCAGGCAGTAGAAGGCGAGAAGGCCGAGGACGAACTCGACGACCCCCGATCCCTCGCCCTCGCCGACTGGGACGCCCTCGACGAACTCGCCAAGGCCCTCGTCGAACGCTCCCACAACCACTACCGCGGCTGGGGCGACATCGTCCGCTTCGCCGCCTGCACCGCCGCCCGCATCGGCGAAGTCTCCGGCGTCCGCGTCAAGGACATCAACCGCTTCGACTGGACCTGGGACCTGTGCCGCCAGACCACCACCGGCCCCGGCGGCCTCATCGACAAAGGCACAAAAGGCAAGCGACGCCGCACCGTCCCCGTCATCGAAGAGGTCCGCGACCTCGTGAACTGGCGCATGAACGTCGTCGGCAACGACCCCATGGCCCGCCTGTTCACCGGACCACGCGGCGGCCGCATCACCACCGCCATCCTCCGCGACGCCACCCACTGGGACGAAGTCGTCGTCAGCCTCGGCTACGAGTACCTGCGCCGCCACGACCTGCGGCACACCGGCCTCACCTGGTTCGCCGACGCCGGCGTCCCCATCCACGTCCTCCAGAAAATCGCCGGACACGGCCACATCACCACCACCCAGCGCTACCTGCACCCGGACAAGAGCTCCATCGAGAACGCCGGCCGTACTCTCAGCAAGCACCTGTCCACCGACCGCCACACGCCGCAGACACCAGCCTCCGCCCACCCGGCATCCGCAGAGGCGCCAGGACGCCACCTGCGTCTCGTCCAGTGAGCAACCACCGTGCTGTACAAGTGGACTTGTGACAGCAGAGGAAGAACTCGACACGCCACCCTGGGCACGGCTGCTGCGCCGTGAGCAGCTGGCACGCAACATCCACGGCAGCCTCAGAGCCTCCGGGTTCACCGTGCCTCTGGCAACGGTCCTCGACTACTACAGCGCTCCTGCCAGAACTCCGGAACCGGACGCTCCCACTCCCCCGCACGCGAGCGCGCCCTCAGCACAGCCCGACGGATTCCCGGCAGCCCCAACCGGGTAGGGCTGCCGACGTATCGCTCAGGCAGCACGGACTCCCGCACCGGTCCGCACTGCCACAGACCAGGGGGTGGACGGGTGGCGCGCCGAAAGACCGTGGCGGAAATCCTCGCCGAGGCGTACCGCTTGAAGCAACAGGCACGAGCCGTGGAAGCCCAGCAGGCCGCCGCCCCGCCTTCCCCACCCCCGCCCCGGCCCCGCCCCCGGAAGCGGAAGGTCGACCCCGCCGTCGAACACGCCCGTCTCCTGGCCGCCGGCGAGAAGCACCTCCAACGCGAGGAGGCCACCCGCGCCAAGGAAGCCGCGCGCGTGGAGGCCGAGTTGGCCAAACGCCAGACGGCCCGCCGCCGCGCGGAGGAGACACGGAGGCGCGAGGAGGCGCAGGCCGAGAAAGCAGCCGAGCGGCAGGCCCGGCAGGCGGAGACCGATCGCCTCAAGTCTCAGGCGGAGCAGGACACCGCCGACTGCCAACGGCACCGCGAGGAACTGGAGATGGTCCTGCTCCTCCGGCCCGACGGCCTCGAACTGTGGCACCCGCATGTGGAACAGGCCTTCACCCACGACGGCCCTCAGGGCGTCTCGAACGTCGTCGAAGACCTGCTGCGACGCTCCCCCGTCCCCGACGGCTGCCGCACCGCGGCCCACGCCATCTACGTCCCGGAGGCCCAGCAACTCCTCATCGAGGTCGACCTCCCGAACCACGAGATCGTCCCCACCGTCGCCTCCTACCGCTACATCGCCCAGCGCTCCGAGATCGTCCCCCAGCCGCTCAAGCAGGCCGAAGTGCACGACGCCTACGCCCGCCTGGTGGCCCGCCTCGCCCTGCGGGCCCTGGACGAGGCGTTCTCCGTCACACCGGCCGCCTTCGTGGAGAGCATCATCCTCAACGGACGCGTCAACGCCACCGACCGCGCCACCGGCCAAGCGATCCGGGCCTGCGTCGTCAGCCTCGTCGCCCTACGCAAGGACTTCGCCGAACTGGTCCTGGACGAACCGAGACTCGACGCCCAACAGTGCCTCCACCGCCTCGGCGCCACCGTCTCCAAACACCCCCACGACCTGGAACCGGTCACACCCGTCGTCGAAGCGGACCTGTCCCGCTACCGCATCATCACCGAAACCGCCGTGGTGGCCACCCTCGACAGCCGGCCCGACCTGCTCCAGATGAACCCCTACGACTTCGAACGCCTGGTCCGCGAACTCTTCGAAGCCATGGGCTACGAGACCTGGCGCACCCAGGGCTCCCGCGACGACGGCGTGGACGCCGTCGCGACACTGACCGACCCGACCGGCTCCACCGTCTTCGCCATCCAGGCCAAACGCTCCAAGAACGTGGTCCCGGTGAACACCGTCCGCGCCATGTCGGGCGTCATGCACGACAAGGACGCCGGCTACGGCATCGTCGTCACCACCTCGTGGTTCGGCAAGGACAGCTACGACTTCGCCCACCGCAACGGCCGCCTCCGCCTCATCGACGGCCGCAACCTCAAAGCCCTGCTCGCCGAACACCTGAACATCGACGCCCTGATCGGGCTACCCAAGGTCCCCCCGGGCTGGCAGGCCGGTGACCTCGTGTAGGTGCGAACGCGCGCCCGCCGCACAGGGTTGCGGCGGACCCTCGGCCGACGGCTGCGGTCCCCAGCAAGATCACAAAGCGGCGGCTCCACAGCCGCCCACCACCTGCCGGACCATCAACAGAAAGGCCGCTCTGGCCTGGCATTTCTCCCGCCCAACGGCCCTCCGACACAATGCCGGAACAACAGGATCTGGACCTGCGACATCCTTTTTTTCCGCTGATGACTTGGCGCAAGTGAGGTTGAGGTTGGACGGGGGACTTCCACCTACGGCAAAGTCCGCCAGACCCTCGACAAGGCCGTCACCGCCCCGACAGTCCCGCCGCTGGCTCTGCCGCTGAAGCAGACGGCTGTGCCGGACTCGACTGCCCTCCCGCGGGAGAGGCCCACCAACGGCTCCACCGCTGCCGAGAGGAACCTCGGCGCCATTGCTCTCTGCCCCGGACGAGTCTCCGGAGAGATGGCTGGTCAACGGACTGTTCAGCCTCGCGCCCTCGATGCATGGACCGCCGGCTCCCTGAGTAGGCCTTCACCGATGCCTGACCGCTCTGGAACGCATGTTCTCCCTAAGATGTACTCACCAGAGGCGTGAGGAGCTTTGGAGTGGCCTCTATACCGGCCTACGACGCGAAGCGGCGGGCTGATGCTGTAAGTGGGCGGCTGACTGCGTTGTTCGACCGCTCGGCTAAGGGAGCCGGACAAGTGTGTCCGTGGGAGCTGGTCGTCTTCGACGACCTGAGCGCAGAGGCACGGGCGGCGGCGGCCTGGATCGTGGCCGATTCGGTCATGCAGGATCGCACCGGCAATCAGTCGGCGGCCTACAGCCTGTGGCGGCATGCCGTGCTCTCGGGAACGAAGCTGGCTGGCGACGACCGCGCGGAGGTGCTGGCCTTCGCCATACCGGTGTTCAAGGCGGCGGGAGAGGAAGCGACCAACGCCCTTATCGGATACGTCGGCGAGTGGCTGTGGTACCTGATAACGCGCGAGCTTCCGCCCGAGGTCGACCGGACAATCGAGATCATCAACTCCCCCAGCGGCACGGTGACGGACAGTGGTGGTGACGGGATCGTCGTTCATCGTCTGACAGGTGCGGAGGGCGGTTTCTCCTTCAGATTGTGGGAGATGAAGAAGTTCACGGCCGACCCTACGAAGTCGAGCGATGTGGGAACGACGATCCGGAACGCGTGGCGCCAGCTCGGCACGAGCGGGACCGAATACCTGGCGATGATGTCGTTCGCCGACCAGCACCTTTCCAAAGACTCGCACGCGTTTGTCAGCACCCTCGTGCGGCAGTGGGTGCAGGCAGCCCCTTCCAGCAACGCGGGGGTGAGCGTGGCACTCGACGAGACCGCAGTCCCGCAGCAGGCCTTCCACTTGTCTCACACGCACTTCACATCGCATAGGCATGACGGCGCGTTGGCAGGACTGATCATCGGCATCGATGAACTCGGTGAATTCGCCAAGGACGTAAGGAGCTATGTGGAACGCACTCTAGACCTTCAGGTCCTGACCCTTGCCCTTGGCAATCACAGCGGAGCGATCCTTCCCGCCCCTGCGGAGCTTCTTGCCCTGCTGACGGAGCTGGAGATCAATGCCGTGCGAGCTGACGCAGGTGTTCCGGAGGACGTCCTGAACACTGCGTGGCTCCTCCACGGCCTTGCCGCAGTCAGCCCTGGCGCCGCGGACTATGACCCCGCCCAGGTACGTCATGCGTTCGCCGTCAGTGCTCACGTCCTCGATCTTGCCCTCGCCGGTGAGCACGACGACACCGAGCGTCTGAAGATCGCATTCGCTGCGCAGGCTGGCTACCGGCGATGCGAGCAGGACCCCAACGCCACCGCGGTCTACCGCTCAGTCGAACGGCTCGTAAGAACCGACACAGAGCTCCCCGAGCACATCGAAACCCTCGCCCTCGAGGCGGGCGTGGCCTTCCTCGGCATGGACCGCCCCAAACTCACCACGGTGCTTCAGGCTTGGCGCCGCCAGCTCGCCCAACTCCGCGCACTTCTCGGCCGCCGCTTCGATCGGCCGGACACTCTGGCCGGCACCATGTACGGTCCGGCCGAGGCCGTCGTCAACGCAGTTCACCACCTCCACCAGCACCTCGCATTCGGCGACCAGAACGACCTCGACACCGCGGTGCAGCTACTCGGGGATGTCGTGGCGCAGCAGACTGGTACCGGAGACTTGCTGGCGCGCTGGGTGGCCTCGCACCTACTCGAGCTCAGTGAAGACCTCTCTGACAGCAGCCTCTACCAGCTACTGCCACCAGGCACGCCGCCGGCCGTCGCCCGGACCTTCGCACTCTCTAACCCACCAGTGCTCACCCTGTGGCCGCCGCAGCGCAAATTGCTCGAACTCGAGCGGGGGAACAACGAAGCGATCACGTTCCCCACACCAACCGGCCCTGAAGTCGACGCCACCGTCTGCCGTGCATCCTCAACAGGAGGGACCGCTGCTCACCTTCGCGCGAGTGCCGTGATGTCGCCGGGAGCGCTCCGGCGATCACCGTGCTGCCGGACCAGCAGACCACTAGGGCGCGTATTTGGTCGTGATCAAGCGGCTCTGGTGAGGTCCTTGATCCAGATCATCGCGCCACGAAGGTGGAGGCCTGCGAGGTAGCTCTCCGGGGTCTTGTCATAGCGTGTGGCGATGCCTCGCCAGGCCTTCAGCTTGTTGATCAGGCGCTCGACGGTGTTCCGGTCTTTGTAGAGTTCGGCATCGTGGCTGACGGGCCTGCCGCCCTTGCTGCCCTTCTTCCTGCGGTTGGCGGCTTGGTCGACCTTCTCCGGGATGACGGCCTTGATGTGGCGTTTGCGCAGGTGGTTGCGGTTTCCCCTGGACGAGTAGGCCTTATCGCCGGCGACCGCGTCGGGCCGGGTGCGAGGGCGTCCGACCGGTCCGGGGACCCGGACCTTCCGCAGCACGGTGATGAACTGCGGGCTGTCGGCGGCCTGGCCCTCGGTCAGGACGAACGCCAAGGGGCGACACCTGCGCTCCCCGGCGACGTGGACCTTGCTGGTCTGCCCGCCTCTGGAGCGTCCGAGCAGGGCGGCTTTCAAACGGAGCTTGCGGCGGCGTCGGATGCGTCGCCGTTCTTCCCGTCCCGGGTCGTCCTGCCCGTCCTGTTCCTGCGGGCCGCCCCCTTTTGCCGGGCCTTCTCCGCTTCGTCAGCGGCTTTCTCCAGGGCCGCCATGGCATCGGGGTCCAGGTGCATCCCGGCGGCGTCATGGTGGGCCCGGACGGTGGTGGAGTCCACGCTGACCAGCGACAAGTCCACCTCGCCCCGCTTGGCGGCTTCCGCGATCGCGCCCTCCAGCAGGGC
>NZ_JBHVIV010000136.1:0-15965 GCF_042799475.1 Kitasatospora sp. NPDC057692
CGTACCGGCTGAGCGGCGCAGCGGGCACTCAGTCCTGCGACGCCTCCTCGATGCCCCGCAGCACGGCCGCGGTGTGTTCCTGTTCGGCGCGGTGCCGTTCGACGCGGTCCCGCGCCCGCTGGACCGCGTCCGGGTTGCTCGCGGCACCCGCGTCCATCACCGTGGTGGCACCGTTGCCGAGGTCGACGATGTGGTGGTCCATCTTGCCCGTGGCCGCGATCGCCAGGAGAGCCAGGAGTTCGTTCTTGACCTCGCGGGTGAGATGGACCTCGTCTTCGTCGGAGACGTCGACGCGTCCCTCCCGAGCGGGCCCGGAGAGGCTGGTGAGGGCGCCGTCGAGGAGCGTGCCGAGGATGCGGAACTGGTCGGGATCCATGCGCAGGCGCAGCGTGTCGAGGTAGAGGCGAACCTGCTCAGCCGGGCTGGGTGCGGTGGCGTCGTCCATCGGGTCATCCTGTCAGCCGTCCCCGCCTGTTCCCAGAGTCCGGATCGCGCTGTCGGCTGCACCTGCTCTATGCCGGCACGTCGACCTCCACGGGCCGGGCACCTCGCGGTGAAGACCTCGGGCGGTCGGGCCCGTACACGGCCCGACCGCCCGAAATTCTCCCCGCCGACGGTCGGCAGGCGCCAGAATCACTCCACGATCGGGAAAGCGACGGGATGGCGCGGCATGGACGAGTTGCGGTTCGGCGGGGAAGTCGGGACGTTCGCGGTGGATGTCGGCGAGAACAGCCTGATGATTCTCAAGGCGGCGGGGACACACTGCTTCCAGCTCCAGTTGGCGGTCCACATCCCGCAGTCGGAGCAGGCCGGTCGCCTGATCGTGCTGGAGACGGACTTGTTCGCACCCCAGGAACCCAGGCCGAAGGCCTGGCTCGGTTCGGCCACCCACTCCCTGGCGTTCGTGCCTGGGGGCATGGAGCGGCCGATCCTGCGCTTCCTGTTGACCAGCGCTCAGGTCCTGGCGCTGGAGGCCCAGCGCAACGGCGACCTCCACCTGGAGCTCCAGGTCCGCGGCGTCCTGCCGCAGGCCACCGGGTACCCGGGTGGCAGCCAGGCCGTCCTGCACATCAGCGTCGCCGAGAGCCGCTGGCGCCAGCAGTTGGAGAACCTGGGCCCCGCGCTCGCCTTCGAGCAGTCCATCCCGTTCCCCGCCGGCGACGGGCCCCGCCAGGAGGCCGTCGACTACCTGCGCTCGGCACAGCGCCGACTGGGCGGCAACGACATCGACGGCGCGATCCTCGACGCCAGGCGCGCCCTGGAGTACGTCGAGGAGAACAGCGGCTGGCACTGGCCCGGGCAGAGCAAGAGCAAGGAGCAGCGCACTCAGGACGAGCGCTGGGCCTGGATCCGCTCCGCCCTCGCGGACCAGGCCAGCGGTGCCCTCCACAAGGACACTGTCACGAAGACGTTCACCTATACGCGGGCCGAGGCCGAGGTGCTGATCGCCATGGCCACGGCGCTGCTACGCCTTGTCCCCTGACTCCTGGTAGTGGCCGCGACGTCAATCGTCTTCGTCGTCGGCTGACGGGCGCGGCGGCGAAGGGCGGTCGGAAATTGCCTCGTGAGGGCGAGCCTGAGCGCCCTAGGCTCCTTGTATGGCCTACAAGTTCGGCGAGAACCCCGCCTCCGTCAAGCGTTCCCGCATCGTCACCAAACTCCTCATCGACGAGGCGCGGAAGGTGACGGCGTCCTCCCCTCGGGTCCTGCGGGAGGACGCCGACTATGCGCATCAGTTGCTCGGGTGGTGGACGTTCGCGAACCGCCAGGCCGATCTCCTGATGTGCGCCTACGACTCCGGATTCACTGTGGAGGCAGCCGGCCAGATGCGCAGCCTCATCGAGCACACCCATTTCATGGAGTGGCTCGCCGAGCACAAGACCGAGGGCCTGCGGGCGCTTGAGGCCGCCGAGTTCGACCGACGCAAGAAGCTGATTGAGAACCTTCAGCGGATCGGCTGGGAGATCCCGGACGACATCCAGGTCGGACAGGCGCCGACCTTCGACTTCCCCGACGCGGCGGCGGAGGCACGCCATCGAACGCTCAAGGGACAGGCCACCAACGTCGCCACCCTCGTCGAGGCCCGAAGCCTCCGCAACCTCTACCCGGTCTACCGCTACCTGTCCTCCCACTCGCACGCCTCTCTACAGACGGGTGAGGCGTTTGTCGATCGGGACCACGCGGAGCAGCGGGCGCTGTACGCGACCGGCAAGGTCACGGTCGACGCCAACCGGGTGTGGATACCGGTCTGCCTCTACCTCGCAGGCAAGGCGATCAGCCAGTTCCTGGTCGGCGACCCGATGAAGAAGCACCTGGAGAAGGCGGCCATGGATGTCGGCTTCGGGCCGCTGCTCTCTGAGCGGATGCCCGTGCCGGTCTGATTCAGCGCCGTCCCCCGGGCCGACGCCGGGCTGTCCATTCGAGCTCATGCCTGCCCTGCGGGCCCTTTACCGCGGGTAGCGCTCTTGGTTTTGGCTGGAGCCGGGCTGGCTGGCCGTCGGCGGACACCGCGATCAGCTGGGAGCGGGTCAGGTCGGTCGCGAAGGCGCGGCGCTGGGCGGTGGTCCAGATGTCGGCTCCGACTGGCGGGGAGCATTCCGAACATGAGGTATCCCCTGGCGGGGATCACGGGGTCTGGCCTATCGGTGACCGGCGGATGCCTGGTGTGCCGTCACCGAGTGGTCGGTGGTGCCGTCGACGTCGATGTGAACCGTGGCGGACTCGGGCCGTGGCGAATGCTCGGAGCGCGGGAGCGCGGCTCGGGCAACGGTCTGTGCACCGATGCGCCTCTTGTTGTGCTCATTGTCATGAGGGAACTTGAGGAACGGGAGAGTTGTCTCTGGAGAGGGGTTGGTGGCCATGGCAGACTCCGGGAAGCCGATGCCGGGCGAGCTGATGACGCGCGAGTACGTGGCGTCGCCCAGCGCGCCGGCGTGTCCGCCACGTTCCTCTACGAGAACGTGGAAGCCCGGGCGCCGGTGGCGAACGTGGTCATCGACAGCCGCAGCCGCCACGACCGTCAGGCCCAGCAGCAGCACGACCAGGTCGAGGCGACCTGGCGCGAGCGCGCGCTGAACGCCGAGGCCGCGCTCGGCCGGACCCAGAAGGAGGTCCTCACCCAGCAGCAGCGGATCGGCGAGCTCATGGTCCAGATCCGCGACTTCGACCAGATGATCCCCGGCGAGTCCGTCCAGGCCCTGACCACCGAGAACACCAACCTCAAGCACCGCGTTCAGCAACTCACCCGCGAACACCGCACCCTCCAGGAACGGCTTGAGGGTGCGCGGTCCAATCTTCGCTTCGCGGAGAAGCGCATCGGTGATCTTGAGGTCCAGCTGCTTGAGGCGCAATAGCTCACGTGATGTCGGCGGCGTCCGGCACACTCTCGTCATGAATGGATTCAGCCGCCTGTTCAGCAACGGCGACCTCGACAACAGCCTCCGCCAGAGGCTGGGGCAGATCAGCAACAAGATCGCCGGAATCAACGAGGACGCCCTGCTCACGCGACCCGAGGCAGACCTGATCGAACAGCTCTTCGAAGACTTTCGCGTTGAGGCGCCTGTCCTGGACCGAGCCAGCATCGTCGCCGAGCCAGCGGCCGAGGGCTACAGCACGGCTATGCAGTTCGGCGAGCAAGTTCGGATCAAGCAGACCGTTGTCACCATCTCGGTCCCTTGTACGGGTGAGCGCAACGTCTTCACTCTGAAGCCGAACACCTGGACCACCGTGTTCCCGACCGCCACGGTCACCGACAGTGAGCTTCGGATCAGCTGGAGCGGCCAGTCCGCAGATGGGGCCGCCATCCAGCAGGCGCTGAACTCCCAGCTGGACACGATCGAGCGATGGCTGGGCTGGGCGTCCGCGCAGATCACGGCTTTCAACAGCCAGGCTATGTCGATCATCATCGCTGAGGTTAAAGCCAGGAAGAACACCATCCTGGCTAACCGGAACCTGGACGCAGCCATTGGATTTCCGATCCGGAAGCGTCCTGACGCCTCGACCTACGCGATTCCGGTGACCCGCAAGAAGATCGACCTGGGGTCCAGGCGGGTCGCCAACGTTCCGTTCAAACCCGAGCCTGCCCTCGCTGACGCCCACTACGAAGAGGTCCTGAGGATCCTCCATCACTCCCGGAACCAGCTGGAGCGTTCCCCCTCGATGCACCAGCATCTCGACGAGCAGGGAATCCGAGATCTTCTGCTGCTGAACCTCAACGGGCAGTTGGAGGGTGCCGCTGCTGGCGAGGTGTTCAATGGCAAAGGCAAGACCGACATCCTCATCCGGGTCGACGACCGCCACGTCTTCATCGGCGAGTGCAAGTTTTGGAAGGGCCCCAAGACGATCACTGACACCCTGGATCAGCTCCTCAGCTACCTCGTCTGGCGGGACACAAAAGCGGCTCTGCTGCTGTTCGTCCGCCAAGGCAACCTGTCGGACATCATCCCGAAGGCCCTGGTGAAGTTCCGCGAGCACCCCAACTTCAAGCGCGAAGCAGTCCATGCAACCGAGTTCGGTGAGCGCTATAACTTCGTGTTCCACGCCAACGACGACCAGTCTCGGGAGATCAAGCTCGCGTTCTTGCCCTTCACTCTCACCCCGCCAGCGTCGTGATCACCCACAATCGCGCTCGCTCGTGAGGACGAGGCGGACAGTCACGCGACGCAAAGCAGCAGCTCGCAGTCCATCTGGATGTTGCAGCAGTCGATAAACTCGACGATCACCCCGGCGAGCACACCGCCGAGGTGATCACCGCGCTCGCCGCCGTCCCGGTCGGCGTTGCGCCGCGCGCCCTGGACCGGCTCGCCGCCCACCTGCGCCGCACCGGCACCGTCCTGCTCACCCCCGGCCCCTGGCCCGGCGCCCAGCTGCGCCTGGAGGTGACGGCGAGCCGGTGGGGCGGACTGGGAGACGGGTGGGGGAAGCTCACCGGACGGCGGGCACGGGTGACGGTCACCGGGCGCGGGTCGGCAGCCCGTTCCCGCAGCGCGGAGCTGTGGCTGCCGGCCGCGGACGGAACCGTCACCGCCGCCGCGCCTGATGCCGCAGCCCTCGCCGAAGGCCCGGCGTCCGGGCCGGATCGCGCCGCCGCCTTCGGGTAGTCGCCCGGCTCGGGAACCCCCGGGGCAGCGACCGCCGCCGGGCTGCGGCACGGCGGTCGGTCGGTGCCCCGGAAGTTCTGCCGGCCGGTGGCGGGCGGGAGCGGTCCGGGTGGTCAGCGTGCGAGGACGACGGTGATCGGGACGTCCTCGCAGCCGGCGGCGATGCGGTGGAGGGCGGCGAGCTCGGCGGGGTCGACTGACAGGCGCCAGCGGGTCTTCACCGCGACCCAGTCCTCGGTGTAGCGGCACTGACAGCCGGCGGTCGGCAGCCACTCGGCGACGTCCTTGTCGGCCTTCTGCCTGTTCGAGCGGGCGGTGACGGCGATCAGGGTCCTCGGGTCGGACAGGTCGTTGGCGTACTGCTCGCGCTCCTTCGCCGTCCAGCTGTAGCCGCCGACTGGCGGGGAGCGTCATTTCGAACGTGCCATATTCCTCGGGCTGGGGCCTCAGTGGCAGCCCCTTGCCCTCCTACGGATCGTGTCCTTCGAGCCAGCTGACCACGTCCAATAGCGGCTGCAGGACTGGGCCGAAGAGGTCGTCGGGGTTTGGGCGAGGGGGTGGCGGATGGCGACGGCTTCCTCGGTGGCGGTCAGGCCCTCCGCGTGCCGACCCGTCCCGCTCAGCCAGGCGGAGAGGTTCTTGAGGGTGCTGGCGAGGTCGGGCAGGTGGGCGTCGGGGGTTGGTTTCGGCGAGGGATCGGTAGGACCACCGAGCCGCGGACCCGGCGGACGCCTACCCGAGACCGGACTTTCGGACCTCGGCCAGCCGCGCGGTGTCCTCGCCGAGCGCGCGCAGGATGAAGTAGGCGCGTTCACCGGACCCGAGTGTGCTCTCGGCTGCCAACTCCTGGTAGAAGAGCGGGATTTCGCGCCGCACGGCGTCGCGGCACTCCTCGTCGATGTCGCGGTGGCCGCTTGTCTCGGCGGTGAACTTGGCCTCGCCGTGCACACGGGCCATCAGCAGGTCGAACACCCGGTAGCGGGTCGGGCCCGACAGCCGCTCGTGCTCCAGGGCGAGGAGGAGCATCGAGGCCAACGGCAGCGAGGCCTCGGAGATGAACCCCTGGGACTCGACGTCACCAGACAGCCCGTCCCCCGATGCCTCCTCGGGAGTCCGCGCGGCCTTGAGCCGTACGAAGTGCTCCGGGACGTGGTGGGCTCCCCGGGGGCAGCAGCAACCGATCCGGGCCCAGTCGTGACGAGCCGCCTCCTGCTGCCAGGGGGCCTCAGGATCGGCATCGGGGCGGTCACTCGACCGGAGGTGCCGAGAGTGACACGTCGCGTACAGACGGTGAGGCTTGCTGCGGGGGAATCGAAAGGAGCATTTCCATGCGTCGAATAGTCATCGCGCTGGCCGCCGTCCCGGCGGCTGCGGTCCTCAGCATCGCGCAGCCCGGCATCCTCACGGCGACCGCCGGTGGCCCTCCCGGCCCCGCGGGCGGCTCGGCCCACAGCCCCGCAGGTGGTCACACCTCCGGTGGCGGCCACGGTACTACCACGCTGGACGGTTTCACCAAGCGGGTCGTGACCAGGGGCCTCGGCAACCCCTACGAGATCGTGTGGGGGCCCGACGGCTTCCTGTGGGTGACGGAGAAGAGCGGCGAGAAGGTCACTCGCGTCAATCCGAAGACCGGCGCCAAGAGCACCGCCCTCGACCTGGTGGACCATGCCTGGCACACCGAGGGCGGCCAGGACGGGGTCCTGGGCCTCGCCCTTCACCCCGACCTGCTGAAGGACAAGGGGCACGACTACGTCTACGTGTCCTACACCTACGACTCCAACCCCTCCGAAGCCGAGGTCGACCAGCGGCTGCGCATCGACCGCTACACCTACGACTCCGAGAGCGGCACCCTCGGCGAGCCGAAGAACCTGATCGCCGGTCTCCCCTCCGGCACCGACCACCAGAGCGCCCGTCTGCGCTTCGGGCCGGACGGCAAGCTCTACTACACGATCGGCGACCAGGGCGCCAACCAGCTCCAGCACTACTGCGAGCCCAACCGCGCCCAGTGGCTGCCCACCGAGGATCAGATCACGGCCAAGGACTGGATCGCCTACCGCGGCAAGACCCTGCGTCTGGAGCCCGAGGACGGCTCGATCCCCGCCGACAACCCGGTCCTCGGCGGAGTCCGCAGCCACGTGTGGGCCTACGGCTTCCGCAACGCCCAGGGCCTGGACTTCGGCCCCGACGGAACCCTGTACAACACCGACCAGGGGCCCAAGACCGACGACGAGGTCAACATCATCACCAAGGGCGCCAACTACGGCTGGCCCTACGTCGCCGGCTACCGCGACGACAAGGCGTACGCCTTCCACCCGTGGTCGGCCTCCGCCCCCACCCCGTGCGCCGACCTCACCTACAGCGACCTTGAGGTCCCCCCGACCGTGCCCACCCAGAAGGAGAGCGACTGGAAGGGCGACTTCACGCCGCCCGTCGGCACCTTCAGCACGGTCGACAACGGCTACAACTTCGCCGACCCCAAGTGCGGCGACCTGGCGTTCATCTGCTGGCCGACCGTGGCGAACTCCAGCATCACCCACTACCCGGCCACCGGCGGCATCACCCAGTTCCGGGACTCGTTGCTCATGACGACCCTCAAGGACGGCTCCGTCTACCAGCTTGAGCTGAGCCCCGACAAGAAGACGGTCGCCAAGAGCACCAGGCTCTGGACCGCGCAGAACCGCTACCGCGACATCGCGCTCAGCCCCGACGGCACGTCCGTCTACGTCGCCACCGACTCCGAAGGCCCGGTCCGTGACCGCGACGGCGCCCCCACGACCACGCTCGACAACCCCGGGAGCATCCTCGTCTTCCGACTGAAGTGAGCCACGCGCCGCCCTGACCCTCATCGTCCGGGCGGCGCCTGCCGCGACCCGCGCCGGTGTTCGGCGCGGCCCGTCCGAGCATCCGGCAGCCCCACTCCGCGCCCAGGCCGCAGGTCCGCCGAGGGCGCGGAAGTGCCGTGTCCTCGGCCCCTGCCGCCTCACCGTTCACCGGCCCGGCGGACTGCCCTGGTTCGACGGCGGGATCTCCGCCACCCGCGAGTGGCGCCGGTCCGTCCGCGACCACCGGGCCCTGATCATGATCACCGGAGGGTTCACCGGCATCCTCGCCTTCCCCGCCGCGGGCCAACTGTTCGTCCTGGCCACCCCCGCCCGGCTCGACAGCTGACTCTGAACAGGGCGGTCGCGGCTGGTCAGCCCCACCACTGCGAAGACGATTCCGCTCGAAGACGGCGCTGCCGTTGTTCCTCGCTCGCCGCCTCCGCCTTCTCCGACTCGGACAGGGTGTTCACGGCCCCGGCCGCGACCTCGGCCAGCAGCACCAGGTCAGCGAGCGCCGCCGGGGCGCCCTGCCGGTCGCCCTCGCTCCAGGCCGGAGGACGGCCTCCACCTGCGGCCCGAGCGCGGCGAGCTTCTCCTCCGCGATCCCGGACACCGGGTGGTCATCAGACGTCGCCACCTCCCCATGATCCGCCCGCCCCAGCCCTCAACCAAGATCATTCGAGGGTCGAGGATCGCAAACAACGTCTCACCCTCACGCCCTTGCCCAGCCGTCCCGGCCGGACCCTGACATCCGTGTCAGCACGATCGGCCCCTGTCGACGAACGAACTCCGTTCCCCCACCTGTCCGGCGGTGCCGCTCGCAGACCCGTCCCCGCTGCCCCGGCCGGCGCTGCCGGCCCTGAGCACCGCCGGATTCGTCACCGTGATGACCGAGGCCCTGCCGACCGGTGTCCTGCCCGCGATGAGCACGGACCTCGGCGTCAGCCGGTCAGGCGCCGGACAGTCCGTCACGCTCCACGCCGCCGGCTCACTCACGGCCGCCATCCCGCTGACCACCGCCACGGCCGGCAACCGCGTCCCGGGCCGTCGATGACCTCGTTCGCGTGACGACCACGCGGGCATGCGGGTTGCCTGCACGCCGAACTGTCGCCGCGGCCGGCGGCCGAAGCCGTGCACTTCCAGGAAGAACATCGGCCGCGGTCCCGGTCGGCGACACCACCGCCCGGGGGGTTACGCCGCTTCCGCGCGACCGTGTCCGTGTCCGTGCGGGTCAGGCCCCGAATGCGCTGCTCCGTGCTGCGGCACGGGATCGAGTCCGGGTGTGGTCGGCGGCCGTGTCGTCTCTGGTGCGGTGGTTCCTGGTCACCAAGCAGTTTCGGGGAGTTGTGGTGTGGGGTGGCCGGGCCGGCGGTGGACCCACGGCTGGGTGGGTGGGTCGTTCTCGGCGCGTTCGACCAGCGAGCGGACGAGGTCGTGGTCGGGGGAGAGCCGGCAGACGGGGTCGGTGCGGGCGGCGTCGCCGGTGAGGGCGTACGCCTGGCAGCGGCAGCCGCCGAAGTCCTCGTCGCGGCGCTCGCAGCTGCGGCAGGGCTCGGCCATCCAGTCGGTGCCGCGGTAGCGGTTGAAGGCCGGGGAGTGGTGCCAGATCCAGTCCAGTGTGCGGTCACGGACGTTGGGCGGGTCGAGGCCGGGCAGGCGGGCCGCCGCCGGGCAGGGCAGGACGGTGCCCTCGGGCGTGACGGTGAGGGAGACGGCCCCCCATCCGCCCATGCAGGGTTTCGCGACGCCGTCGAAGTGGTCGGGGACGACCCAGACCAGCTCCGGGCGCCCGCTCAGCGCGGCCCGGCGGCGAGCGACGGTCTCCCGGGCACGGGCGAGCTGGCCGGGCGTGGGCAGCAGCGCGTCACGGTTGAGCAGGCCCCAGCCGTAGAACTGGGTGTTGGCCAGCTCGATCCGGTCCACGCCCCAGGCCACGCCCAGATCGACGAGCGCGTCGAGCGCGTCGAGGTTCTCGCGGTGCAGGACGATGTTGAGGCCCAGCGGCAGTCCCGCCTCGCGGACGAGGGCGGCCGTCCTCTCCTTGGCGGCGAACGACGACGGGCGTCCGGCGATGCGGTCGTTGCCCCGCGGGTCGGCGGCCTGCACGGACAGCTGGACACTGCGCAGCCCGGCGTCGGCCAGGGCCGCGAGCCGGTCCGCGTCGAGGCCGACGCCGCTGGTCACCAGCTGGGTGTAGATCCCGGCGCTCTCGGCCGCGGTGGTGATCTGTTCGAGGTCGGGGCGTAGCAGTGGCTCGCCGCCTGACAGGTGGGTGTGGACGACGCCGAGTTCGGCGGCCTGGTGCATGACGTCGGTCCACTGGGCGGTGGGCAGTTCGCGGGAGCGGCGGGTCAGTTCCAGGGGGTTGGAGCAGTAGGGGCAGTGGAGTGGGCAGGCGTGGGTGAGTTCGGCCAGCAGGGCCCAGGGGCGGGCGGGGGTGCTCATCGCAGGCATCCTTCCCGGCGCAGGCCGTCGAGGAAGGCGGGGACGTCGTGGGCGATCGGTGCGCGGGGGAAGCGGTCGGTCAGTTCCTCGACGATGGTCTCGACGGTGCGGGTGCCGTCGCACAGGGCGACCACGGCTGTGGCGTGGCCGTGCAGGACGATGACGCGTTCGGGCAGGATCAGCAGGTGGGCACCGCGTCGGGGATCGTGGCGCAGGACCGCGGCGGGGCTCAGGGCGGGGTGCCAGGGGGCGGCCGGTGCGGTGTTCGTGCGGGGGCGCGTGCTCATGGCCGCTCCACGGGTGCGGCGGTGTGCACGGCGTCCAGCAGTGTCCACAGGACGTCGCACTTGAAGGTGAGCGCGGCCAGCGCGTGTTCCTGTTCGGCGCGGGTGCGGGCCCATTGCAGGACCAGGGTGAGCGCCTCGGAACTGTCACGCCGTCTCTGGTGGACGCGGCCGCGGAAGTAGGCGAGGCCTTCGTGTTCGATCCACCGGCAGTGGCGTTTGAAGGCGTCGATACGGGTGCGCATGAGGTCCGGGGCGGCCAGTTCGGTGAGGGAGGCCGCCACGGCCTCCAGCGGTGTGCGCAGCCGGAAGAAGTTGACGTATCCCTCCACCGCGAGCCGTACGCCGGGCAGGACCGCCTGTCCGCTCAGCAGGGTGGCGCGGTCCAGGCCGGCCGCCTCTCCCAGCCGCAGCCACCGCTCGATTCCGCCCTGGCCCTCCTGCCGCCCGTCGTGGTCCTCGATGCGGCGCATCCACACCCGTCGCAGCCGCGGGGAGTCCAGCTTGGCGAGGATCAGGGCCTCCTTGACCGGGATGTGGCGCTGGTAGTGGAAGCGGTTGGTGATCCAGCGGCGCAGTTCCCCGGGACCCAGGTCGCCGTTGTGCATGCGGACGTTGAACGGGTGGCGGTCGTGGTAGCGGTCTTGTGCCGTCTCGCGCAGGCGGGCTTCGAACTGCTCCCGGCTCCAGGGCTGCGTGGGCCCGGCGGGCGGTGTGGTTTCGGTCGTCACGGCTGGATCACCAGGTTTCGTCGTGCACCCCTTCCGGGCCCGGCCGCGCGAGCCTATTTTGTGCTGCGGGGCGGCGGGTTCACGGGCGGGTTCGTGTGGTTGAGGTGGGTGTGCACACGGCGGGCGGCCGGCGGGGGAGGAGCGTGGCGGTGCCGTGCCCTCTGGGGCCATCCACCGGCAGATGCCCCGTGCCGGTGGCCGCGCGGGCGCGGACGCCGGCCCGGCGGGGTTCCCCATGACGCCCCGTGCCTGTTCGTCCGGTTCCTGGTCCGCACCGGCGGCCCTCGTCGGTCCGGACGGCCGGTGAGGCGTGGCGGCGCCCGTGCGGGTGAGCGCGTGCCCCGGGGCATCCGGGGCACGCGCCGTTCCACTGAGGGATTCCGCCACCCGCCGTGGTGCCGGGCACCTGCGGCGCCATGGCGGCGGGCTACCGGGTCGACAGGGAGTAGGCGGTGACCTCAAGTGCGGTCTCGACGACCACGAACTCGGGTGTCTGCCAGTCGCTCTCCTCCACGGGACGCGGCGGGACCTGCTCGATTCGCTCGGTGTGGTCGGCCATGAGGCGTACCTCGCTCTTCGCTCAGACGGCCGGGAAGGCCGTGTCGACCGGCTCCTCCCTCAGGGATCAGGAGAGAGGGTCCAGGAGGTCGGGGAAGGCTCTCCGGCCTCCCTTGGAGTTTCGGCGGCGCCCGTTCGGCACGCCACCGGTGTTCACCCGATCGGAGCGCGGCGTCGGACGGGATACGCGGCATCACCGCCTCGTGGCGATCGGCACCGTGTGCTCACGCCCTGTTCGGCGGGCACGCCACCCCATCAGCGATCACGGCCTTTCGGCCGACCAGTAGGGGCACGGTCTGACGTCAGAGCTCGCAGTGGTTCCGGCGGGGAAAGCGCTCACCTGCTGGCGGCTACGGCACCGAGTCTCTACGACCGTGTCTTGCGCAGGCTGCACGACCGGGAGTACGCGATGGGGAGGAAGAGTTGTTACTGATCGGCGACGACTGGGCCGAGGACCACCACGACGTGGAGGTCCAGGACGCCACCGGCCGCAGGCTCGCGACCGCGAGGCTGCCCGAGGGCGCGGAGGGGATTACCAGGCTCCACGAGCTCGTGGCCAAGCACGCCGGCGAGGACCCCGATCCCGCCGACGTGATCGTCGGGATCGAGACGGACCGCGGCACCTGGGTTCAGGCCCTGCTCGCCGCCGGCTACCAGGTCTACGCGATCAACCCCAGGCAGGTCGCGCGCTTCAAGGAGCGATACGGCACACATCCGGCCCCTGCTTCGGCCCGTCCGGGCCTACTGCCCACAGGCGCTTCACCGAGTGGAGCAAGGCCAGGGTGTGGGCCAAGCTCCACCGAGTCGTCCTGGACGAACTCGGTTCGCGGGGCGAGCTGGACTGGTCGCGGTGCGCGGTCGACTCGGTGAACATGCGGGCCCTGAAAAGGGGGAGCTGACGGGTCCGAATCCTGTCGATCGGGGCAAGTACGGGTCGAAGATCCACCTGCTCACCGAACGCGCCGGTTTACCTCTGTCGCTCGCGGTCTCCGGGGCCAACGTCCACGACAGCCAGGCCCTGATCCCACTCACCGACGCCATCCCGCCGATCCGCTCCAGGCACGGTCCCCGGCGGCGCAGGCCCGCCAAGCTGCGCGGCGACAAGGCCTACGACCACCGCTTCATCCGCTCCTACCTGCGACGGCGTCAGATCACGGCCCGCATCGCCCGCCGAGGCATCGACTCGTCGGCCCGCCTCGGCCGACACCGCTGGGCGATCGAGCGCACCGTCGCTTGGCTCGGCGGCTTCCGTCGGCTCCACCGCTGCTACGAACGCAAGGGCGACCACTTCGCAGCCTTCGCCAGCACCGCCGCAGCCGTCAGCTGCTTCCGACGACTCACCAAATGAGATGACTTATTCATCCGGCCAACCGCCCTGCGTCGTCGTGCAGGGCCCTGGCGGGCACGCACTCCCAGTGCGGCAGACCAGGGGACCGGGGCCGGGTCCACGAAGCCGACTACGACGACCGGAATTTTTCTCTGACGATCTTCCTGCCACATAACCCGCAGGCCGTGGCGTTACCAAGGTATGGATCAACCTTCGAGTGCGGACACGCCGGTCGAACCCCGGTCACCGGACTTCCCGGGCTTCGTCGCCTCCCGCGGGCGGCAACTGCTGCGCACCGCATTCCTGCTGACCGGCGGTGACGCGTATCTCGCCGAGGACCTCGTCCAGGAGGCACTGGGCCGGATCTTCGTGAAGTGGCGCAGGATCTCCCGGCTGGAGAACCCGAGCGGATACGCGCAGACCGTCCTGGTCAATACCTTCCTCTCCTACCGTAGACGGCGCAGCGCCTCCGAGCGGGTCACCGCCGAATTCCCTGACGTCGCCGTCGACGATCCGGACCCCGCGCTGCGGCTGACGCTGCTGCGGGCACTGGGCCAGATCCCGGCGAAGGACCGGGCCGTACTGGTGCTGCGATTCTGGGAGGACCGCAGTGTCGAGGAGACGGCGGCCACGCTGCGGCTGAGTTCCACCGCCGTCCGCTCGCGCAGCACCCGCGCGCTGACCCGGATGCGCGCCCTGCTCGGCGACGACCTCGACACGGCCGTGCGCCGCACCCCCGCAACGAGCCCCTCCACCCACAAGGCGGTGCTTCGCAATGCCAACTGACGTCGACTTCGAGGGCGATTTCGCCCGCGCCCTGCGTGACGCGGCCGAGCTGGCACCCGAACCGCTCGCCCACGCCCTCACGACCGGTGCCCGGGAGCACGGCCGGCGCGGGCGCCGTCGCCGGCGCACCGCGCTGACGGGCGGCCTCGCCACGGTGGTACTCGTCGCGACGGGTGGCTTCATGGCGCTGGGCCATGGCCCGGGCACCGCCGACCCGGCCGCACCGGACCTGCCGGCCATCTCCAAGGACGAGGTGCTCGCCATGGCCACCGCCCTGCTGCCGCCGGGGAAGATGACGGTGCTGGCCGCTTCGGGCGCGGGCGAGAACGGCCGGCCGGAGCCCGGGAACGGGGTGGGCGCCACGGTGCTGTACGACGACGGTGCCGGGGCGAGCATCCTGCGGTTCGACGCGGAGCGCACGGAGCTGACACCCGAGGCGGGCGCCGTCTGCATGGACGGCTTCACCACACCCCAGGACTCCTGCACCCGGACCGCGCTTCCGGACGGCTCGATCGTGGTGATCGACAAACTGCGGAGCGAGCACACGCCCGGGGGCCGGGAGTGGCGTGCCACCTGGGCGGCTCCGGACGGACGCCGGGTGTCCGTCACCGAGTACAACGGGCAACCGGCCTCCACCAGCCGGGAGAACCCGCCACTGAGCGCCGAACAGCTCACCGTGTTCATCACCGCCCCGGCCTGGGAACGGGCCTTCGCGGCCCTGCCGCCCCGGAAGAACGCTCCCAAGCCGTCGGTGCCCGCCCCCACGACCGGCCCGAGCACGGCCGAGCCGCTCGCCACGCTGGCGTCCCTGCTGCCGTCCGGGGCCACGTCGGCTGTTCCCGAGGGATCGGACAGGGAGAACCTGGTGGTGACACTGGACGGGCGCACCAGCATGGTGCACGTCGTCGTGGAGCCGGCCTCGAAACAGGGCAAGGAGCAGGCGAAGTCCGTCGAGAGAGGACCCACTACCCCGCTGGAGGTGCGCGAGAAGCAGCCCGACGGCACCCTCGTGGTCACCAACCGCTTCGGCAACGGCAAGACCGCGACCGATCCGGTCCTGCATTGGACGGCGGAGGTCTACGCCCCGGACGGCCACCACGTACTAGTCTCCGAGTGGAACGGGGAGAACGGCTTCACGGCCCGCCCCGGCACCCCGGCGCTCAGCCCGGAGCAGCTCAAGGCCATCGCCATCGACTCGGCCTGGCGCTCCTGACACACCCTGGTGGTCGCGGCGGCCCCGCCCGGAGCGGCGTGGACCGGGCCGGCCGACGGCGCGGACGGTGCCGGCGTCCGCGCCGTCGATATCAACGGGTCAGCGCTGTGGCCGACGGCACCGAGGCCCAACGGCGATTCCGCCAGGTGTCGATCGCACCGGCGGGCGAGCGTATCGTCTTCTCCTCCTACGCGACCGACCTCATCTCCGACAACAGGGAGGGGACGACCTGGTCTACGTCCGCGATCTGGCGACGGGGCGGAACCGGCAGTCCGGCGGATACGCGACGGGGCGGCCCATGTCCTCCCGCAGTTCCAGGTCCCTGGAGACCAACCAGCGCGCCGTCCCCGCCGAAGGCCCCGGCGTCCGGGCCGGATCGCGCTGTCGCCCCCGGGTAGTCACCGGGCCTCGGGACGGGTCTTCTCGCAGGCCAGGCAGGTGCCGGGGTGGCGGCGGGCCTGGCGGTAGCAGGTTTTGCAGATCGGGCCGAGCGGCCAGCGCGCGTCCACCGGTGCGCTGGTGGCGCACAGCGCGCACGGTGCTGGCGGCCTCGGGCGGCAGGTGCCGCACGGGTCCATCGGGGCAGGTTTGCCGCAGGCCGAGCGGCCAGCGGGCGCAGACGGGCGCGGTCGTCGGGCACAGCGCGCACGGCTCGGCCGGGCGCGGCCGGCAGGCGAGCGAGGACTTCGGCCCCGGCGAC
>NZ_JBHVIV010000137.1:0-15943 GCF_042799475.1 Kitasatospora sp. NPDC057692
GCGGCGGGGCGCGCGGGGGCCGACGCCGCGCCGGTCGCCGGGGCCCCGGACGCCGGAGCCCCGGTGGCCGGAGCGCCGGACGCCGGGACGCCCGCGGCGGCGGTGCCGGCCGCCGCACGCGGCGCCACCACCACCTGGATCCGCCCGGTGGAGACCCATGCGGCGAGCTTGCCCGCGTCCGCCTGGTCGACGACGGCGTCGAAGACCTGGCTGCCGTCGGTGTCCACCCGGCCCACCGTGTAGACGGTGGCGGCGAGCGTCTCGGACCGCGCGCCGTCCGGGGTGTAGACGACGATCACCGGCTGGCCCGGCTGGAGCCGGGTGGCCGGCAGCTGGGTGCGCCGGGCCGAGACGCCGACCAGCAGCTGCCCGGGGTTGAGGACGAGCGACTGCGCGAGGTCGGACTTGGTGAGCAGCCCGCCCCGGTGGAGGTCGGTGGAGGCCCGCATCCCGACCGCCTTGGCCCGGTCGGCGGCGTCCAGCGGCTTGAGCGCGGGGTCGCTCGCGATCCGGACGACCACCAGGTCCGCCTCGGTCAGCACCTGGCCCCACGGCACGTCCCGGGCGAGCGCCAGCACCGCCACCCGCTGGCCGGTGCTGTTGTACAGCACCGCGCCGCCGAGCCCGCCCGCGGCTATCAGGGCCACCGCCATCGCCAGCACGGCGGGCCGCCGGCGCCGCGCGCCGAGCGTCCGCCCGGGGGTGCGCGGCAGCCCGCGCCGCTGCTCCGGCACGGCCGCGGGGGCGGTCGCGCCGGGCGCGGTCGCCGTGGCGGACGCGCCGGGGCCGGGCGTGGCAACTGTACGGTTCTCCACCGGGCTTCGGCCTTCCTGCGTCGTTCGTCGGGGATTGCTGTGCGTGCCGCCGTGGTCGGCGGGTTAGTTGAGGACCTGGACCTCGGCGACCCGGAAGCCGACGTTCTGCACGTTGACCCGGACCTCGATCGGGTCGACCCTGGTGCCGTCGGAGACGGTCACGTCGTTCATCCACACGGCCTCGACCGAGCCGGTGAACACGCCGCCCCGCTTGGTCCCTGAGCCGGTCCTGAAGACGTGGCCGCAGGTGGGCGAGGGGGCGCCTCCGTACTCGGGCCCGTACGGGGTCCCGGCCGCGGCGGCGCCCTTGCAGGTCACGCTGGTTCCGTCACCGAAGGTCCACTTGACCGAGGCCAGCCGGGGCTTCAGGGCGACCGTCAGGCCGTCCCTGGTGAGCGGTTCCGGGCGCGGCGTCTTCGGGTCCGCCAGCCAGAGCCAGACGTTTCCGCCCACCACCGGATCGTTCTTGGGGGCGACACCGAGGACCGGAGGATCGAAGACCGTCTCCGCCTTGATCTCGTAGGCCATCTTCTTCGGGTCCGGCGGCTGCGGGATGGGCGACTGGGTCAGGTACACCTCCTCGGGCGCGCCTTGGGAACCGTCGGAGAAGACGCAGGTCCTGTTGTAGAGCGCGCCCTTCGCGGGGTCGTTGCCCTTCCAGCGCGCGTCCCCCGCCGCCGGCGGCGGGGTGATGGCCCGGTAGTAGCAGCCGTCCGATGAGCTGAACCAGCCCCGGACGGGGTCGTTGCAGGCGAGGGGCAGACCGTTCCAGCTGCAGATCTGCGGCCCGCCGCCGCCCCCGCCCGTACCGCCGCCGGCGGGGGCCGTCGGCGTGCTGCCGGGCTGGCCGATGCCCGTGCAGATGACGTTGACCTGGCAGTGCGTGGCACCGCCCGTGGGGGCCGGGGGATCAGCCGCCGCAGGTCCCGCTGGTGCCACGAGTAATCCGGCGAACAACGGCGCGCCGATCACCAATCGCCGTACCGGTTTCAGCATGTGCGTCCCACCTCCCGCTTGAACTCGTCGATCAGCCAGCGCGTTTGGAACTGTCGCAGGGAAACGGTCGCCACGTACCGGCCGAACCGGTCGGGCGGGTCCTTCACCGCGCGGGTCTCGGCGTCCGCCTGGTGCCAGCCGGACACGTCCAGGCAGTCCTCGATCACGGCGGTGTTCGGATCGGCGGTCAGATCGACGGACTTCACCACCGCGGAATTCCGCGGTTCGCCCGTCATCACCAGTTTGGCGTCGTGCAGTTGTTTGAGATTGACGAGGGCTTCGGTCAGCGCCTTCCCCGAGGCGAAGGTGCCGAATCCGGAACCGTCCGAATCGGTCCGCCCGAACGCCTCCACCTGGGCCCGCCACCAGTCCTGATAGGCGCTCAGGGCGTCCTGCGCGGCCGCTCCCTCAGGTCCGTCGGTCGGCGCATTCCCGACGTTTGCGGAACCACCCGAAGGAGGGACGGCCGTCACCCCCGCAACCGTCGGCGCGTTCGTCCCCAAGCGATCGGTGGAACCACCGGACCCGCTACCCGCGCAACCGCCCAGCAGCAACACGAGAACCAGCCCTCCGACCCCAACCGCCCCAGGGCGCAACACAATTCCGCGCTGCCGCATCGCCCCACCTCGTCGCAGCCGACCCCGGGTGTGGACCGGGGCCGCCAGAAGAAATCCGCCGTCCCGCCAGTGTTCTCCCGCGAGCATCGATTCTTCGCCAAACCGGGCCTTCACGGCAACACCTGGGGCCTCCTGACCTTACGCGGAAGGCGGATCCGTCGGCGCACTTTCCCGCCACAGCAGGGCCAACAGTTCCTCAGAAAGCGACAATCCGGCCAATGCCCCCCGAACCGCCGCCCGATTGCGCATCAGAAGGCGCCCGCCCTCCGGCGGAACGAGCAGGCGCACACCCGGCGCGTCGGGCTGGTGCGACGGCCCACCGGCGCCGCCGTCCTGCGCGGCGCCACCGTCGAGCAGCGCCCCGACGGCCGGCTGGAGCTCGTGCGGCCCGACGGCGGCGGGCGCGCCCGGGACGCCCTGCCGCAGCACGGTGGTGAGCGCCTGGCTGAACGAGCCGGGGCCGCCCGGCAGGACCGCCTCCCGGCCGCGCCGGCCGGGGGTGTAGCGGCCGGGCGCGTGGCGGCCGATCCGGCCCCAGAGCGGGACGCGCGAGTAGCTGAGCAGTTCGCCCGCGCCGTCCTCGCCGCCGCCGCGCTCCAGCGCCGCCCAGGTGTCCTTGTCGGCGACCGCGTCGACCAGCAGCAGCGCCTCCTCCTGGTCGCCGTGCACCATCGCGCTGACCACCCAGTCCCAGGCCAGGCCGCGCCGGTAGGCGTTGTCGGCGGTGGAGCCCGCCGTCACCAGGGCGAGCCGCCGGCCGCGCGGGTCGGCCACCAACTGGCCCACCAGGCAGACCAGCAGCCAGCGGCCCGGGCGGGCGGCCGCCTCCCGGACCGCGGTGAGCATGGTGTTGGCGTCCGCGACCGGGTCGACCACGGCGACCCTGCTGCCGGCCGCGCCGGCGTCGAAGCACATCCCCGGCAGCACCTCGGCCAGTAACCGGGCGCCCTCGGCCGCCTGCGCGGACCCGCCGAAGGCGCGGTCCGGCCCGCCGTCCGCCCCGATGACCACCAGATCGACCCCGCTTGCCACCCGCACCGCCCCCTCCTGCCCGGCCCCGGCCTCCCGGGACCGCCGAACCGTTCCGCCGTCCGCTCCGCCGTTCGCTCCGGCCCTGCCGCGCACGCCGTCCTGCCTTCTCCGGCGGCGCCGTTCAGTTCCCGGCACGCCCGGCGTGCCCCGGTGCCACCGCCGGGCAGGCTATCGTCCCGGGCCGCCGTCGTCGGGCCTTCCGACGGCGTTCCGGGGCCGAATCCCACGTCCGGCCGCCGTCGAACCGGCGTCCGACCGGCGTCCGACCGGCGTCCGACCTGCGCCCGACCGATGTCCGACGGCGCCCGGGAACCGCCCCGTGGCACCGCCCGGCGCCCTCCCCCGACCACCCGGGGACGGCCGCAAGGCCCTACCGCCCAGGGACCATGGGCCCTGTCGGCCCGCGCGCGGGAGGGGGACCATCGGACCCATGGACCGTGACGACCAACTGGAGGAACTCGGCGCGGACACGTGCCTGCGCCTGCTCAGCACCGTGCCCGTCGGACGCGTGGTGTACACCGAGCACGCGCTGCCGGCCGTGCTGCCCGTCTCCTTCGAGGTCGCTCCGGACGGGCGCCTGCTGCTGGCCGTGCGCCGGGGGAGCGCCACCGCGCGCGGGTTGGACGGCACCGTCGTCGCCTTCCAGGCCGACCAGCTGGACCCGGTGACCCGGAGCGGCTGGAGCGTGCTGGTGCACGGCCGGGCGGACGTCCTGCGCGACCCGGAGCTGCTCCGCCGCGCCCTGCGCTCGGGCCTGCGGCCGTGGGTCGACGACCCGGAGCCGATGGTCGTCTCGCTGGTGCCCGAGCTGATCAGCGGCCGCCGGCTGACCGCGTCCGGCCGCCCCGTCCCGCACGCCTGAACCGCGCCGTCCCGCGTTCCGGACCCGCGCCGATTCGCACGCCCGACCCGCACCGGCCGCCCCGGGGAACGCCGGTTCGAGGACCACCGGCCGTTCCCGGGAACCCCCTGACAGGTGACCGGCGAGTAGGCATACTCTGCGGAGTTCTGTGGAGTTCTGCGGAGTTCGCAGCAACCCGCACCGCCGACCCTCCCCCGTCCCAGGAGCACCCCGTGACGACCTTCGCCTCCCTCGCCGAGCTGACCGCCGCCGTCGGCACCGAGCTGGGCACCAGCCAGTGGCACACCGTCGAGCAGGCCCGGATCGACCTGTTCGCCGAGGCGACCGGCGACCACCAGTGGATCCACGTCGACCCGCAGCGGGCGAAGGAGAGCCAGTTCGGCTCGACCATCGCGCACGGCTACCTCACGATGTCGATGATCCCGATGCTGGCCAAGGAGTGCTACGGCGTCGAGGGCGTGCGGATGGCGCTCAACTACGGCTCGGAGAAGGTCCGCTTCCCCGCGCCGCTGCCGGTCGGCACGGCGGTCCGGGCCAGGGCCGAGCTGGTCTCCGCCACCGAGGTGCCCGGCGGCGTGCAGGCCGTGGTCCGGTTCACCATCGCCGGCGAGACCGGCGCCAAGCCGTACTGCGTCGCCGACACGATCACCCGTTTCTACGCCTGATCACGGGGGAAGGCCCCTGGTCGGCGGACGGGGGCCGCCGCTCGCCGGGTCCGGACGGCCGACCACGAGTAATCTCCGACGAGACGGTTGTCGTACCGAACCGACCTTCCGGTCGGCGGGTACGCGCCCCCGGCATGCCAGGTATCCGTTGCCGTCCTTGGAGGTGCCGTGCCCCGCCCAGCCGCCCCGTGGTACTCCCGAGTCCTCGGTCTGCCCTCGGCGCTGTCCTCCGCCGCGTCCACCGCGTCCACCACGGCCTCCTCCGCCCTCGGCACGCTCCCCGGCCTGGCCGGACTGCCCCGGACGGCCTGGCACCGGGTCCGCACCGACGCCTTCGGCGCCGAGCCGCGCGGCCGGCGGCTGGCCCGGATCCGCCGCTCGCCCCAGTTCGCCGGCGGTGCCTTCCGCAACCCCGTCCCGACCCGCCGGATGGTCTCCGCACGCAGCCCGCTGGAGATCACCCGCGCCCAGCTGGCGGCCGACCGCGCGCGGCGGGCGCCGGCCTCCGCCGTGCCGCTGCACCGGCTGCTCCCCGCCGACCTCGCCGAGCCGCCCGCCTCGGGCCTGCGCCTCACCTGGCTCGGCCACGCCACGGTGCTCGCCGAGATCGGCGGCCGACGGGTGCTGTTCGACCCGGTCTGGGGCGAGCGCTGCTCCCCGTTCTCCTGGACCGGTCCCAAGCGGCTCCACCCCGTGCCGCTGCCGCTCGCCGAACTCGACCCGGTCGACGTGGTCGTCGTCTCCCACGACCACTACGACCACCTCGACATGGACACCGTCCGGGCGCTGATCGGCACCGGCACGGCCTTCGCCGTCCCGCTCGGCGTCGGGGCGCACCTGGAGCACTGGGGGGTGCCGGCCGAGCGGATCGTCGAGCTCGATTGGTGGGAGTCGGCCGAGGTGGCCGGCCTGACGCTGACCGCCACCCCCGCCCGGCACTACTGCAGCCGCGGCCCGCGCACCAGCCCGCTCTTCCTCTGGGCGTCCTGGGTGGTGGCCTCCGGCGGGCGGACCGTCTTCCACAGCGGGGACACCGGGTACTTCGCCGGCTTCGCGGAGATCGGCCGCCGGCTCGGCCCGTTCGACGCGACGATGATGCAGGTCGGCGCCTACAGCGACTTCTGGCCGGACGTCCACATGACGCCCGAGGAGGGCGTGCGGGCCCACCTCGACCTGCGCGGGGAGCTGCTGGTGCCGATCCACTGGTGCACCTTCAACCTCGCCCCGCACCCGTGGGAGGAGCCGGCCGAGCGGGTCGTCGCCGCGGCGCGGGCGCAGGGCGCCCGGCTGGCGGTGCCGCGGCCCGGCAGGCCGTTCGAACCGGCCGAGCCGCCGGAGCTGCGGCGCTGGTGGCGGGCGGTGGCCGCGCCGCCCCGGGACGGCGCGCCGCTGGTGGTGCCGGACGACCCGGCCGCCGCGGCCGACGGGTCGCGGCACCGGGCGGCGGCCGGGGGCGACGGCGTGCCGGTCTGACCGGGCCGCCCTCCCCGCTGCGGCGGAGCCGCGGGCCGTTCAGGCGGCCCCGCGCCCGGCGGCGGCCTCGCGGCGGATGCGCCGCCAGGCGCCCTGCTGCACCAGCAGCGTCAGCACCCCGGCCAGCACGATCCCCGCCATGTTCAGCAGCAGTTGCGCGCTGGAGCCCCAGAACTGCCGGAAGTCCCCGTACCCGAGGGCGACCGCCGCGTTGGCGGCGGCGGGCACCGTGGTCACCGAGATCGCCACGCCGACCAGCATGCCCGCCTTGGCCGAGGTCAGCGAGAGCAGTCCGGCGATGCCCGCGAGGAACGCCACCACGAAGGAGGTGGCGTCGGGCTGCCAGATGAACGAGGTGTTCGGCCGCGCCGCGTCGAACCTCCCGTGGCTGAACAGTCCCAGCCCGTCCATCAGCAGGGCGAACGCGACGGTCAGCGCCATCGCCACCGCGAAACCGGCGACCAGCGCGTTGAGCGAGCGCAGAGCGGGCCGCGCCCGCCGCTGCACCAGGGCCACGCAGAGGCCGGCGAGCGGTCCGAACTCCGGCCCGACCGCCATCGCCCCGACCACCAGGATCGCGCTGTCCAGCACCGCGCCGCAGGCGGCCAGCATCGTCGCCACGGTGAGGAAGGCCAGGTAGACGCCGGTGAGGGTGGACTCCTCGTGGGTGATCTCGGAGACCGCCTCCCAGACCAGCGCGTCCGCGCCCTCACCGGGGGCGAGCCGCTCGGCCTCGTCGGCGGCGGCCGAGATCGTCAGCTCCACCTCCTGGACGTCGATCGCGCCGCGGTCGGTCAGCCCCGTCGCGCGCAGCCCGGCCAGCACCTCGTCCGCCGACTCGCGGGCCACGTCGCAGAGCACCACGTCCCCGGGCGGCCGGACGGCGGCGTCGGGCAGCAGGACCACGTGGGTCACGCCGACGCAGTCGTCCAGACAGGTCAGCACGGGGTCGCGCAGGTCGGTGGGGACGATCAGACGCAGGTGCAGCACGGGGGCTCCGGGCGGGCGCGGCGGCGGGGGTCGTGATCACCCTAGGACGCGCCGCCCCGCCCGGTCGCCCCGGGCGGTGGCCCCAGCGGCCCGTCAGGCGGCGGGCCGCTTGGCGTGCTCGACGAGGTCGACGGTGGCCCGCGGATCGTCGACCTCCACGACCAGCCGGCTGTAGCGCTCGTCGGCGAGCTCGATCACCACGGCCTTGGCGGGGTTCCTGACGTCCCAGAAGACCCACTCGCCGCCCGAGCGGAAGGTGCCGGCGGTGATCACCCCCGGGAAGTGGGTGCCCCCGACCTTGATCCCCTTGGGCTCCCGGAGGATCCCGGGGTCGACGGTGGCGCCCCGGACGTTGGTGAGCGGGATCTCGATCCGGCTGCGGATCGCCCAGAGCCGGTCGAGGCCCTCCAGCTCGACGACGAGGGTCTGGTCGGTGATGCTCACACGGGCCATGGAACTGCTTCCTCCCACTGAATGGACTGCCGGTGGACTGCTGGGGGTGGACTGCTGGGGGCGGCCGAGGGACGGCCGGCGGTCAGCCGACGCGCCCGGCGAAGGCCAGCACCGCGTCGGCGGACGGCCCGCCGAGACCGGCGCGGGCGCGCAGCCGCAGGCCGAGGACGGTCGCGGCGAGCACCCCGGCGGCACCGGCATCGCTGCCGCCGGCCCGCTCGACCGCGTCGTCCAGCGCGGCCAGGCCCTCGCCGACCAGCGCCCCGACGTCCGGATCGCTCCCGGCCCGCTCCACGGCGGCCGACAGCAGCAGCCCGGCGGCCGGCCCGCCGTCGAACGCAGCGACCGCCTGCGCCAGCAGCGCGCCGAGCCCCTCCGCCTCCCGCAGCGCCGCCGCGAGCGGCAGCACCTCCTCGTCGAGGTGCCGGCGCAGCGCGGCGAGGTACAGGCCGCGCTTGCTCCCGAACACCTTGTAGAGGCTCCCCCGGTGCACACCGAGCCCGGTGACGAGATCGTCCACCGAGGTCCCCTCGTACCCGCGGACGGCGAACAACTCCGCCGCCGTCCGCACAGCCTGTTCCTCGTCGAAGGCGCGTGGTCTTCCCATGCCCAGGACTCTACGAGTTGAAGAACGATCAGTCAAGAACAACCGTTCTCAAACCCGTCCCACCGCATGCGCCGCCCCGGCCCCCGCCGCAGCGGGCGGGGACCGGGGCGGCTGGGCGCGGTCAGGGGGTGGCGGCGAGGAGGTCGCGGAGGGTGCGGGCCTCCTTCAGGAGGCGGCTGGTGCCGGGGCGGGCGGCGGCGGTGGTGACCTCCGGGATCGGGCCGCGGGCGGCGCTGCGGCGGGCGGTGTCGGCGGCGACGGTGAGGAGGTCCGCGGTACCGCGCAGGATCTCGCCGCCGAGGACCGCCGGCAGCGCGGCCGCCAGGACGGACCAGACGGTGGCGTGGGCGCCGGTGTCGGCGGCGGCGGTCAGGGCGCCCGCGAGGCGGTTGGGCTTGACCGTGCCGAGCGCCACCAGCTCGCCCAGCTCGCGGCCGAGCAGGGCGCCGTCCAGGTCGCCGCGGGCGGCGAGGACGAGCAGGGCGTCCACGGCGGCGGCGCGGTCCTCGGGGAAGCGGGCGCCCAGGCCGTAGCCGAGGGCGAGGTGGAGGGCGAGCCCGGCCGGGCCGCCGGCCTCGGCGAGCACGACCAGCAGCGGGGCGCCGCCGCGCCGCTCGCGGTCGGCGCAGTCGGCGAACCGGTCCAGCCAGCGGGCGGCCAGCTCCTCGCGGTGGTGCGGGAGCATCGCGGCCCAGTGCGCGGTGGGCTCCCAGAGCCACTCGTTCCACCGGCGGGCCCGGGCCACGCTCGGCTCGGTGCCCTCCAGCAGGGTCCGGAACTCGGGGGCGAGCCGCTCGCCCGCCGGGCCGGCCGGGCCGTGGGCGCCGCGCTGGGCGACGCAGCTCCGCCGGACGTCCTCCCACCAGCGCTCCTCGTAGCGCCGCGGGCGCTTGGAGCCGGTGCCGGGCGCGAAGTGCACCCGCTCCGAGGCCTGGGCCGGCACGCCCTCGCGCAGCCAGGCGGCCGCCCACCGCCCGGCCGCCGAGGTGAGCCGGTCGGCGGCGGCCAGCACGGCCGGGTCCGCCGTCGGGGCGGTCCGCAGCAGCGCGGCGCCCAGGTCGGCCGGACCGGCCGCGGCGCCGGCGGCCTCGTAGCCGGCCAGGCGCTCGACCAGTGTGGCCGCGGCGATCGCGCCGGTGGCGTCGGTCGGCGTGGCGAGCAGGTACGGCGGGGCGCCGGTGGCGATCCGCTCGGCGGCCTCGGTGATCCGGGCGGCCAGCACCTTGCCGTAGTCGGTGGTGTGGGTGCCGCGCAGCGGTTCGCGGCCCTTGTTGCGGAAGACGAAGCCGCGCCGGTGCGGGTCGGCCTGCCCCGCGACCACCGCGGCGAGGTACAGCGCGTCGCCCGGGCCGCAGTCCCGCCACTGGCCGACGTCCTGCCAGGGGTTCACCCGCAGCACCGGCTCCAGCGCCCCGGCGAGCGCCGCCCGGTCGCGGTGGGCGTGCCGGACCAGGCCGTCCAGGACGCGCTCGAAGACGGCGACGTCCGGCTGTTCGGCGGCGCGCAGCACCGCCAGCTCCTCGGCGACCTCGGCCGGGGTGGCGAGCGGCTCCCCGAGCGGGGCGGGCACCGGGGCGGGCGGCAGCAGTTCGTCCCAGGCGGTGTCGTCGCCCCCCGAGCCGCCCACGGGTGCGCCGAACAGCTCGCCGGCCCGGGCCCGGTGGGTGGGGTGGAGCGCCTCGGCGGCGAGCAGCAGCTCCGGCAGGACGGCCTCGCCGGCCGCCTTGAGCCGGCGGGCGACCAGGTTCAGCGCCCGCTCCTGGAGCGCGCTGTCGGGGTGGCCGAAGGCCTCGGCGGCGGCCAGCACCACCGGGCCGGACCGCTCGGGGGAGCGCTTGGCGGCCTGCTCCAGCCAGGCGAGCTGGGCGCGCACCAGCTTCTTCTCGCTGCGGAACAGCACCACCGCCGAGGCCTCCCCGGCCACCTCCGGCGCGACGAGCCCGGCCTCGTCCAGCCCGGCCAGCACCTGCTGGGCGTGGCCGGCCACCACCGAGGGGCCGTCGAGCAGCGCCAGCAGGTCGCGCACCCGGGCCGCGTACTCCTGCGGGGTGGGCGCGAGCGCGGTCAGCACCGTCAGGAACGAGCGCTGGTCGGGGGTCCTGCCGCCGCGCACCAGACGGCCGAGGCAGAGGTCGACCAGCTCCTCGCGCCCGACGTGGCCGGACTCCGCGAGTCCGGCGATCGCCGACGGCCAGGTGTCACCCGAACGGGTGGTGTACGTGTAGTCCAGGGTCCAGGAAACGTCGGCGAGTTCGAACACCCGGGGCAGCAGGACGGAGGTGAAGGTGTCGGTCCGCAGCCGCTCCAGGAGGGTGGTGGCGTTGCCGCGCGGACCGCGCTCCGCCCCGGCCGCCGAGCGCAGCCACTCGGCGACGAAGTCGTCGGAGGCCGGCACCGTGCAGCCGGTGCGCCGCACCACCCGCTCGATCAGCGGATAGAGGTCCCAGCTCCAGCCGGAGCCGCGCTTGGCGGCCAGCCGGCCGACCACCTCGATCTGCCACTCCACCGGCTGCGCCTCGACGACGTCGGCGAGGGCGGGGTTGCGGGCCCAGGAGCCGCCGCTGAAGTCCCGGGCGCCGATCCAGGTGGCGGCGCCGGCCGCACCGGGGTGGCAGCCCGCGCCGGCCACCAGCAGCGCGCACATCCGCCGGTTGGCCTCCTTGGACCACTCGCCGCGGGTGGTGCGGCGCAGCTCCTTGAGCGCCGGGACGCAGGAGCGCCGCTCGGCCGGCCCGAGCACGGCGAGCAGCCCCGGCACCTCCCCGACCCGGCCCTCGCGGACCGCCGCCAGCAGGGCCTCGACCGCCTCCGAACCCGCCGAACCCGCCGAACCCTCCGACCCCGCCGTCGGCACCGTCCCCGCCGCCTTCACCGTCTCCGCCGTCCCGGTGCTCATCGCGCCGCCCCTTCCCGCGTTGCGTCGACCGCCCCGCCCCGAGCCCGCTCCTCGCGGACCATCCCGACCGCCAGCACGTGCTTGCACGGCCCGCGCCCGCCCCGGTACTTCGCCCACCACAGGCAGGTGCAGCCGACCGCGCCGCCCGCCTCCGTACGGACCCGCTGGACGTGGTCGCCGACCGTGACGACGGCCGTCGTGCCGCCCTCCTCCAGCCGCACCGCCCCGGCCCCGACCAGCGCCCGGGCGGCCTTCAGCCGGGGGTTGGCCGCCTCCGCGCGCCCCGCGTCGTACGGGAGCTGCCGGTGGAAGTACGCGGCCTCGGCGGCGTCGTAGCCGATCTGCCCGGCGGTGCCGAGCCGGGTGAGCGCGGCCCGCACCCGGGCCGCCGTGAGCCCGGACTGCTCGGCGAGCTCGGCGATCTCGATCCTCGGCTCCCAGGCGAGCAGCGCCGAGACCAGGTCGGCATCCTGCTCGGCGGTGCCGGTGGCGAGCGCGCCGAGCACCCCGCCCTCGCCGCTGAAGCCCCGGGAGGCGTCCGGCGAGAGGGTGAGGGTCAGCCGCATCCCGGGCAGCTCGACCTCCCAGGCGGAGGCCGCCGGGCCGCCCCCGGCGACCGGCGGGCCGTAGACCCGCAGCGCCCGCGCGTGCCGCAGCACCCGCTGCAGGGCGGCCAGCCGCTCCGGCCCGGGCAGGCAGACCGCGCCCGGCACCGGCCGGGTGGTGGGCCGCAGCGTCCGCCCGGCCGGCACCACCCACTGCGCGACCCGGGCACCCGCCCGGCCGCCGCCGCGCGGCAGCGACCGCAGGAAGCGGACCGCCTCGGCGGCGGGCAGCTCGGCGCGCAGGTCGAAGCCGGCGGCGGTGACCTGGGTCTCCGCGAAGCCGCGCAGCCAGCGCTCCGGCAGCGGCACCTTCTTCTCGACGACCGGCCCGTCGAAGGTGGTGACCTCCAGGGCGTCCGGGCCGACGGCGAGGTGCAGCGGCTCGGCGGGGCCGATCCGGGTGAGCGCCTCGCGCAGCGGGTTGTTGACGTCCACGTTGGTGGTGCCGTGGCCGATCTCGTCGCCGTCCAGGCCGGCGGCGAGCACGTCGAGCCGGGCGTAGACGCCGCAGCAGCCGGAGAAGGACTCGAAGCGGAGCCGGTCGCCGTTGGCGGTGACCACCGGGTCGAGCGAGGCGCGCAGCTGGGGCTGGTAGTAGCGGGCGGCGGCGACGTCGGCGACGGCGAGCAGCGCGGCGGCGGCCGGCGCGGGCTCGGCCAGGAAGCCCGCGAAGAACCGCGGGTGGGCGGCCGCCCCGAGCGGGGTGGTGCCGCCGGAGGTCTCCAGGGCGAGGCGCCGGCCGGCCTCGCCGTCGAGGACCGCGGACGGGCGCAGATAGGCGTACGCGTGTGCGGATTGCGACATGCCGAGCACGTTAGGTCAGGGCACTGACAGTCGGCCTCCACGCACCCTCCGCCCTTCGAATTATGAAACACGTTCTAGCAAGTGTGTTCGCCTCCCGGGTTACCCACGTCACACCGGGTCACCGCCCGCTTCTGCCACTATGGGCCTGTGACAGAGCTGACCGAACAGGACAGGCGGGCCACCGGCACGGTCGGCCCGTTCGCCGAGCTGCTGCGGATCGAGCAGCTCGACGAGAACACGTTCCGCGGCCACTGCCACGCCGGTGCGCCGATGCGCGCGTTCGGCGGGCACGTCGCCGCGCAGGCCCTGGTGGCGGCCGGGCGGACCATCGGGACGGACCGCGCGGTGCACTCGCTGCACGGCTACTTCCTGACCGCGGGCGATCCGAGCCGCCCCATCGAGTACCGGGTCGACCGGGTCCGCCAGGGCACCTCCTACGCCACCCGGCAGGTGACGGCGGTCCAGCGCGGCGAGGCCGTCTTCAGCCTCTCCGCCTCCTTCAAGCGCCCCGAGCCGGCCGCCGACCGGCACCGGGAGGTCCCGCGGCTGCCGGGGCCCGAGGAGCTGCCGGACGTCTTCGAGCGCTGGGACGACGAGGCCCGCGCCGCGCTGGCCGACACCGGCTTCGGCGACCTGGAGCTGCGGTTCGTCCCGGCCGACGCCCCGGGCGTTCCGCCGGCCGTGCCCGGCATGCCGCAGCAGTTCGTCTGGCTGCGCACCGGCTCGCCGCTGCCGGACGACGACCCGCTGCTGCACGTCTGCGCGCTCACCTACCTCTCGGACCTCACCCTCGCCTCGACGGCCGGACTGCACGTCCAGCCGAACTTCTTCCAGCGCACCGAGCCGCCCCGGCTGCTGATGACCTCGCTGGACCACGCGATGTGGTTCCACCGGCCCTTCCGGGCCGACGAGTGGCTGCTGTTCGCGCAGCGCAGCCCGTCCTCCTCGGACGGCCGCGGCCTGGCACTGGGCGAGTTCTACGACCGCGCGGGCCGCCTGGTGGCCTCCGCCGTCCAGGAGGCGCTGATCCGCGAACGCCTGGTCGCACCGCGCTGAGCCGCCCCGCCCGGGCCGCCGGACCGGCCGCCGTTCCACCCCCGCCACCACCCGGTGGCCGGGGGACGAACGGCGGGCGGCCGGACGGCGTCATATTCCTGGGCGGCCCCGGCCCGTATCATGGTGCGGGTGACCAAGGTTGACCTGTCACCACGACCGGTGGAGGCGATGTCTCCGCGTCAGCTCGAACGCCGCGAAAGCCTGATCGCGGCCGCGCTCGCCCTGGTGAACGAGATCGGCGTCGAACGGCTGCAGATGAAACAGGTCTGCGAGCGGTCCGGAGTCGCCCTGGGGACGGCGTACCGCTACTTCTCCTCCAAGGACCACCTACTGGCGGCGGCGATCGCCGAATGGCACCGGCTGCTGCTGGCCGACCTGGTGGCGGAGCTGCGCGGACCGCGTGCCGGCCTGGGCGCCACCGACCGGGTGGCGCGGTTCGTCCGGGGCGGCATGCGGGCCTACCAGCGCCAGCCCGAGCTGGCCCGGCTACGCGTGGCCGTGGCCGCCTCCACCGACCCCTTCGCCAGCGAGGCCCTGCAGGGCATGGCCCGGGCCGACAGCACGGCGCTCCAGGCGGTGATGGCCGACGAGGTGCCGGCCGCCGCGAGCGACCTGGTGCGGCACATCGTCGGCCACGCCTGGCAGGGCGAGCTGACCGCCTGGGTGACCGGGCGCACCACGCTCGGCGACGCCCGCCGGCGGCTGGAGGACGTGGTGCGACTGGTGCTGACGCCGTACGAGACGGCCTACCCGGCCCCGTACGAGGTCCGGTCCAACGCCTGAGCGCCCCGCCCGCCGCCGACCGCCGGGCCCGCCCGGGTTCCGGCGGTCGGCGGCGGGCGGGCGCGGCACGTCCTCAGGCCACCGCCCTCAGGCCACCGTCACCGGGTGCACCACGACCGCGTCGAAGAGGTACCCCTCGCGGTTGAACACCGCCACCTCGGGCTGGGTGCCGCCCCGGCGGTCGGTCGCGCGCGCCCGCAGCTCGTACGGACCGGGCCCCTCCGGGCGCCAGTCGAGGCTCCAGCGCGTCCAGTTCCCGGCGCGCGGCTCGTCGTCCAGCTCGGCCCGGCGCCAGCGCCGGCCGCCGTCGACCGACACCTCCACCCGGCGCACCGGCGCCGCGCCGGACCACGAGCGGCCGTGCAGCCGGTGCGTGCGCCCGGCCGGGAGCACGGCGTCACGGGCCAGCTCGAACGCGCTCTTCACCACCTGGGTGGTGAGCGGCGCGCTGCCGCCGGGCGGGTAGTCGGGGCCGAAGAGGCGGTAGGAGTCGGTGTTCCAGGGCGAGTACAGCGGCCGGTCGGACACCTCGACGGTGCCGACCCACTTGATCGAGGCGATCCCGACCCAGCCCGGCACCACCACCCGGACCGGCGCCCCGTGGTCGGGGGTCAGCGGCTCGCCGTTCATCTCGTAGGCGAGCAGCACGTCGTCCAGCGCCTTGGCGACGGGCAGCGGTCGGCGCACCCGGCCGAGGCTCACGCCGTTGACGACGGGCTCCGGGTCGAGACCGGCGGGCATCACGTCCACCGCGCCGGCCGTCAGGCCCGCCCGGCGCAGCACCTCCCCCAGCCGCACGCCGCGCCAGCGGGCCGCACCGATGCCGCCGAGCGCCCACGGGGTGCCGGGCACGGTCTGGTGCTGCTGGCTCGCGAAGAAGCTGCGGCCATTGCCGGCGCACTCGATGAGCGCGCCGACCGTGTGCGAGGGCAGCTCGCGCAGGTCGTCGAGCGAGAACTCCACCGGCCGGTCCGCCGTCGGCGCGCCGCGCAGACCGCTGCCGAAGAGCCGCAGCCGCCAGCTCCCGGCGTCGATCAGCGGGGTGCTGGTGTGGTTGCGGACGAAGAAGCGCTCCACCGGGACATACCGGCCGACCGGGGCGCCGTCCGCGCCGTCGCGCAGCGCGTCGAACCGCATCTCGGCGTTGGTCCCGCGCGGGACGAACCACTCGGCGGGCAGCGGCTTGACGATCCCGGGCACCGGTCCGGCGGCCGCCGCCGCGCCGGCCGGGGCGCCCGGAGGCGTGCCGGGCGCGGGCGCCGGGGCGGCGGCCGCCGCCCGCTGCGGAC
>NZ_JBHVIV010000138.1:0-15603 GCF_042799475.1 Kitasatospora sp. NPDC057692
GGACGGTGCCGTCGGGGTTGAGGTCGGTGGTGGTGCTGGTGTCGTTGGTGGTGGGGGTGAGGTGGGGGGTGTGGGGGGTGTTGTTGCGGTGGGCGGTCTGGGGGTGTGCGCCGGTCAGGGTGTCGGGGGTGAGGGGTTGGTGGTCGAGGTCGAGGAGGGTGATGCGGTGGGGGTGTTCGGTTTGGGCGGTGCGGGTGAGGCCCCAGATGGCGGCGGCGGTGAGGTCGGGTGCGGGGTCGGCGGGGTGGGTGGTGACGGCGTGGCGGGTGACGAGGGTGAGGTGGCCGTCGGTGTGGTCGGGGTGGGCGAGCCAGGTTTGGAGGGTGGCGAGGGTGCGGGTCAGGACCTGGTGGGTGTGGGCGGGGTCGGTGGTGGTGGAGGGTTCGATGGTGAGGAGGACGTGGGCGTGTGCGGGCACGGTGTCCAGGTCGGTGTGGACGGGGGCGTCGAGGCCGAAGGTCTCGGTGCCGAGGACGACCGGGTCACCGGTGATGGTGGACCCGGTGGCCTTGGTGGCCGGTGTCCACGTCAGCTGGTAGAGGTCGTTGGGGGTAGTGAGTTGGGTGGTGCTTGCGGGCAGGAGGGTGAGGGCGTCGATGGTGACGACCGGGGTGCCAGCGGGGTCGGTGGCGGTGAGGCCGTAGGTGTTGTCACCGGTGGCTCGCCAGTGGACGCGCAGGGCGGTGGCGCCGGTGGCGTGGAGTGTGACGCCGCTCCAGGCGAACGGCAGCACCACATGGTTCTCCGTCGGATCTGCCAGGAGAACATGGAGGGTGGCGTCGAGGAGGGCCGGGTGGAGGCCGAAGCCGGTGGTGTCGGCGTCGTCCTGGGGAAGGGTGATCTCGGCGAAGAGGTCGCCGTCCTGGCGCCAGGCAGCATTCAGGCCTTGGAAGAGCGGGCCGTAGGCGTAGCCGCGGTCGGCGAGACGCTCGTAGAGGCCGTCGAGATCGATCCGCTCGGCACCCGCCGGCGGCCACACGCCCTCGACAGTAACGGGGTTGACGGCCTCCGAGGTGAGACGCCCGCTGGCGTGCTGGGTCCACCCCGGGCTGCCGTTCTCCAGGCGTGAGTGCACCGTCAGTGTGTAGCCGTCGTTGTCGTCGGGGGTGAGGGTGATCTGGAGGTGGACGTTCTCGGTGATGGTGAGGGGGGCGTGGAGGGTGAGGTCTTCGAGGTGTCCGGCGCCGAGGTGGTCTCCGGCGGCGATGGCGAGGTCGACGAACGCCGTGCCGGGGAGGAGGACGCTGCCCAGGACGGTGTGGTCGGCGAGCCAGGGCTGCGCGGACAGGGACAGACGCCCCGTGAACACGGCGCCGCCCTCACCCGCCAGGTCGACGGTCGCGCCCAGCAGCTCGTGACCGGCCACCCGCAGGCCCAGGCCCGAGGCGTCGCCGGTGACGGCGGGTGCCTCCAGCCAGTAGCGCTCACGCTGGAAGGCGTAGGTCGGCAAATCAACCGTGCGGCCGCCCGCGAGCGTTGAGGTCTTCTCCCAGGTGATGGGGGTGCCGTTGGTCCAGAGGTGGGCGAGGGCGGTGAGGAAGGTGTCGTCCTCGGCCTTGTCCTTGCGCAGGGCTGCGACGGCGACCGTGTCGGTGTCGGTGAGGGTGGTGCGGGTCATCGCGGTGAGGACCGGGTCGGGGCCCAGTTCCAGGAACGCGGTGACGCCCTGGTCGGCGTGGAGGTGCTGGACGCCCTGGTGGAAGCGCACGGTGCCGCGGATGTGTGCGGCCCAGTAGGCGGGTGAGGTGAGCTGCTCGGTGGTGGCGAGGGTTCCGGTGACGTTGGACAGCACCGGGATCGTCGGCGCATTGAACGTCAGCCCGGTGATCTCGCTCGTGAACTCCTCCAGGACGCCCTCCATGTGGGGCGAGTGGAAGGCGTGGGAGACGCTCAGGCGACGGGTACGCCGACCCAGGGTGGCGAAGTGCGCGGCGATCTCCTCGGCGCGCGTGGTGTCGCCGGAGATCACCACGGAGGTGGGGCCGTTGACGGCCGCGATCGACACCTCGCCGTCCAGGAGCGGCAGGACCTCGTCCTCGGTGGCCTCGACGGCGATCATCGCGCCGTCATTGCGCGCGGCCTGCATCAGCCGGCCCCGCGCGGTCACCAGACGCGCCGCCTCCGCCAGGGAGAGGACGCCGGCGACGTGGGCGGCGGTGACCTCGCCGATGGAGTGCCCGCCCACCACCTGCGGCTCCACACCATGGGCCTTCGCGAGGTGGAAGAGGGCGGTCTCGACGGCGAACAGCGCCGCCTGCGTGTAAAGCGTCTGGTCGAGGTCTGCGTCGTCCTCGGCGAACACGACGTCCTTCAACGCCCGCGGCAGGAAGACATCCAGTGCGGCGCTCGCCTCGTCGAACGCCGCCCGGAACACCGGCTGCGTGTCGTACAGCTCCGCACCCATACGGGCACGCTGCGAGCCCTGCCCGGTGAACAGCACCGCCAGACGGCCACCAGCAACAGCGCGACCGCGCACCAGCCCAGGCGCCTCTGCACCCTCCGCCAGCGCGGCCAGCGCGGCCGACCCGCCCAGCACCACCGCACGGTCCTCGAACACCGCCCGCGACGACACCAGAGACACACCGATGTCGGCAGGAGACAGGCTGCTCGCAATCGTCAGCAGTCGTGCGGCCTGACCCTCAACAGCCCGCGCACCACGACCCGACAGCACCCACGGCACCACACCAGGAACAGACGGGACCGCCGCTGGAGCCTCCTCAACAGCGGGCGCCTGCTCCAGGATCACGTGGGCGTTGGTGCCGCTGATGCCGAACGACGAGACGGCTCCACGACGCGGGCGTCCGGTGTCCTCCCACGGACGGGCTTCGGTGAGCAGTTCGACGGCACCCGAGTCCCATTCCACGTACGGCGAAGCCTCGTCCGCGTGTAGCGTGCGCGGCAGCACGCCGTGCCGCATGGCCATCACCATCTTGATGATGCCCGCGACGCCGGCGGCGGCCTGGGTGTGGCCGATGTTGGACTTGATCGAGCCGAGCCACAGCGGCTGGTCCGCATCGCGGCCCTGGCCGTACGTGGCCAGCAGGGCCTGCGCCTCGATCGGGTCGCCCAGGCGGGTGCCGGTCCCGTGGGCCTCGACGACGTCCACGTCCGCCGTGGTGAGGCGGGCGTTCGCCAGTGCCTGGCGGATCATGCTCTCCTGGGCGAGACCGTTGGGCGCGGTCAGGCCGTTGGAGGCGCCGTCCTGGTTGACGGCGGATCCCCGGAAGACCGCGAGTACGGGGTGGCCGAGTCGCTGTGCGTCGGAGAGCCGCTCGACGAGCAGCACGCCGACGCCCTCGCCCCAGCCGGTGCCGTCGGCGTCGGCTGAGAAGGCCTTGCAGCGGCCGTCCGCCGACAGGCCGCGCTGACGGCTGAACTCCAGGAACATGCCGGGGCTGGACATCACGGTGACACCGCCGGCCACGGCGAGGGTGCACTCGCCCTGGCGCAGAGACTGCGCGGCCAGGTGGAGCGCGACCAGCGAGGAGGAGCATGCCGTGTCCACCGTCACCGCCGGGCCCTCCAACCCGAAGGTGTAGGCGATGCGCCCGGAGGCGATGCTCGTCGTGCTGCCGGTCAGCAGGAAGCCGCTGAGGCCTTCGGGAGCCTGGTGCAGGGGCGGGCCGTAGTCGAGGGACGTGGCGCCGACGAAGACGCCGGTGCGGCTGCCGCGCACGGTGGCGGGGTCGATGCCGGCCCGTTCGAACGCCTCCCACGTGGTCTCCAGGAGGAGGCGCTGCTGGGGGTCGCTGGCGGTGGCTTCGCGGGGGCTGATGCCGAAGAACTCGGCGTCGAAGAGGTCGGCGTCGTGGAGGAATCCGCCGTGGCGGGTGTAGGAGGTGCCGATGCGGAGCGGGTCGGGGTCGTAGAGGGCGTCGGTGTCCCAGCCTCGGTTGGTGGGGAAGGTGGAGATGGCGTCCGAGCCTTCGGCCACGAGCTTCCAGAGGTCTTCGGGGGAGGAGACGTCGCCGGGGTAGCGGCAGGCCATGCCGACGATGGCGAGCGGTTCGTCCGCTGCGGCCGGTCCGGTGGCCACCTCGACGGCGGTGGGCTGCTGGACGCCGGAGATCTCGGCCAGCAGGTACGCAGCCACGGCGTCCGGCGTGGGGTGCGCGAAGGTCAGGGTGGTGGGAATCGAGAGGCCGGTCGCGGAGACGAGCCGGTTGCGGAGCTCGACGGCTCCGAGGGAGTCGAAGCCGAGTGCGGAGAAGGGGCGCGTGCCGTCGACCGTCTCCGACGTGACGTGGCCGAGCACGATCGCCACGTTGGTGCGGACGAGTTCGAGCAGAGCCTGTTCCCGTTCGGCGGCCGGGAGTTGTGCGAGGCGGCTCGCGAACGTGTCGGTCGGAGTGGTTGCGTCGGTAGGCTCTTCGTCTCCGGGGAGGAAGGTCGCTGGGACTGGCTGCTTCACACGGTTCGTGACGTCCGGCCAGTAGCGCTCACGCTGGAAGGCGTAGGTGGGCAGGTCGATGGTGCGGCCGCCGGCCAGGGTTGAGGTCTTCTCCCAGGTGATGGGGGTGCCGTTGGTCCAGAGGTGGGCGAGGGCGGTGAGGAAGGTCTCGTCCTCGGCCTTGTCCTTGCGCAGGGCCGCCACCGCGATGGTGTCGGTGTCGGTGAGGGTGGTGCGGGTCATCGCGGTGAGGACCGGATCGGGGCCCAGTTCCAGGAACGCGGTGACGCCCTGCTCGGCGTGGAGGTGCTGGACACCCTGGTGGAAGCGCACGGTGCCGCGGATGTGCTCCGCCCAGTAGGCCGGAGACGTCAACTGCTCGGTCGTCGCGAGGGTTCCGGTGACGTTGGACAGCACCGGGATCGTCGGCGCGTTGAACGTCAGCCCGGTGATCTCCCGGGTGAACTCCTCCAGCACGCCCTCCATGTGGGGCGAGTGGAAGGCGTGCGAGACGCTCAGACGGCGGGTACGCCGACCCAGGGTGGAGAAGTGCGCGGCGATCTCCTCGGCGCGCGCGGCGTCGCCGGAGATCACCACGGAGGTGGGGCCGTTGACGGCCGCGATCGACACCTCGCCGTCCAGGAACGGAAGAACCTCGTCCTCCGTGGCCTCGACGGCGATCATCGCGCCGTCGCCGCGCGCGGCCTGCATCAGCCGGCCCCGCGCGGTGACCAGACGCGCCGCATCGCTCAGCGACAGCACACCGGCGACGTGGGCGGCGGTGACCTCTCCGATGGAGTGCCCGCCCACCACCTGCGGCTCAACGCCATGGGCCTTCGCGAGGTGGAACAGGGCGGTCTCGACGGCGAACAGCGCCGCCTGCGTGTACAGCGTCTGATCAAGATCGGCGTCGTCCTCGGCGAACACCACGTCCTTCAACGCCCGCGGCAGGAAGACATCCAGCGCGGCGCTCGCCTCGTCGAACGCCGCCCGGAACACCGGCTGCGTGTCGTACAGCTCCGCACCCATACGGGCACGCTGCGAACCCTGCCCGGTGAACAGCACCGCCAGACGGCCGCCCGAGGCGGCGCGACCGCGCACCAGCCCAGGCGCCTCGGCACCCTCCGCCAGCGCCGCCAGCGCAGCCGACCCGCCCAGGACCACCGCACGGTCCTCGAACACCGCCCGCGACGACACCAGAGACACACCCACATCAGCCGGCGACAGACCGTCCACCGCCGTCAACAGCCGCGCCGCCTGACCCTCAACAGCCCGCGCACCACGCCCCGACAGCACCCACGGCACCACACCAGGAACCGCCGACACCTCCGTACGAACGTCCTCGACAACCGGCGCCTCCGCCAGCACCACGTGGCAGTTCGTCCCGCCCATGCCGAACGAGCTGACACCGGCGACCAGCCGCCGCTCGGGCTCGGGCCAGTCGGACAGCTCCTGCTGCACCGCCAACCGCAGTTCGTCCAGCGGGATGTCCGGATTCGGGCTCTCGTAGTTCAGGCTGGCGGGCAGCTCACGGTGGCCGATGCTCAGGACCGTCTTGATCAGGCCGACGATGCCCGCCGCGCCCTCCAGATGGCCGACGTTCGTCTTGGCGGACCCGACCCGCAGCGGCCGGTCCGCCGGGCGGCCGGACCCGAGGGCGGCGCCGAGGGCGCGCGCCTCCAGCGGGTCGCCGATCCTGGTGCCGGTGCCGTGCAGTTCGACGTACTGGACGGCCTCCGGGCTGGTGCCGGCGTGCTCGTGGGCGAGCCGGATGACCTGCTCCTGGGCGCGGGCGCTGGGGACGGTCAGGCCGGGCGTGGTGCCGTCGTTGTTGACGGCGCTGCCCTGGATGACGCAGTGGATGCGGTCGCCGTCGGCGAGCGCGCGGGAGAGCGGCTTGAGGACGACGGCGCCGCCGCCCTCGCCGCGCACGTAGCCGTTGGCCCGCGCGTCGAAGGTGTAGCAGCGGCCGTCGGGGGAGAGGCCGCCGAACTTGGTGACGGCGACGGTGCTCTCGGGGATGAGGTTGAGGTTGACGCCGCCGGCGATGGCGAGCGTGGACTCGCCCTTGCGCAGGCTCTCGCAGGCGAGGTGCACGGCGACGAGGGCCGAGGACTGCGCGGAGTCGACGACGAGGCTGGGGCCGTGGATGCCGAGGAGGTAGGAGAGGCGGTTGGCGATGATGCCGCGTTCGACGCCGGTGAGGGAGTGCCGGGTGATGCCGGCCGCGCCCCCGTGCTGCTGGAGCAGGGTGGCGTAGTCGTCCATGATGGCGCCGACGAAGACGCCGGTGCGGGTGCCGGCGATGCCGTCGGGCGCGATGCGGGCGTTCTCCAGGGCCTCCCAGCCCAGTTCCAGCATGAGCCGCTGCTGCGGGTCCATGGCGACGGCCTCCTTGGGCGAGATGCCGAAGAAGTCCGCGTCGAAGCCGTCGACCTGGTCGAGGTAGGCGCCGAGCCTGGTGACGGCCTTTCCCGGGGCGTCACGGTCGGGGTGGTGGAGCTCGTCCGCGTCCCAGCGCCCGGCGGGGGTCTCCGTGACGGCGTGTCCGCCGGTGCGCAGCAGCCGCCAGAAGGCGTCGGGGTCGGCGGCGCCGGGGAGCCGGCAGGCCAGGCCGATGACGGCGATGGCCTCGGTGGTCGGCGCCGCCGTCGACGGGGTGCCGGTCGGGGTGCGGTCAGTGCTCATGGTGCTGCTTACCTCTCGTCGTCATCAGCGCCCGTCGGTGTCGGCGCCCGTCGGCGCCCGTCGGCGTCAGGGCCCGTCGGTGTCGGCGCTCGTTCCTCGTCCGCGGGCCGTCGCGCCCGGGGGTCGTCGTGCGTGGCCCCGCGCGCGGTCGTCAGGTGCGTCCGCCGACGTCGGCGCGGGCCGGCTCTCCGTGGCCGGCCCGCGCCGCTGTCGGGGCGATCGGGTGATCAGGAGGCCGCCGACCTCCGCGCGGGGGCCAGGACGCCGCCGAGACTCCGCTGCAGGACGTTCAGGAACTCCGTCGTGGACTCGCGGGTGAAGAAGTGGCCGCCGGGGAGCCGGTGGACCCGGAAGTCGGACAGCGTGTGGTCGAGCCAGCGCTCCGGCTCGGCGCCCTGCATCAGCGGGTCGGAGAGCCCGGTGAAGACCTCGATCGGGAACGGGAGGCGGGGCAGGAAGCCGCGGTCGTGGCTGCGACAGACCCGCAGGTCGTCGCGGACCATGTCGAGCGCCGCGGTGAGCCACTCCGGGTAGGCCAGGATGCTCTCGGACATGCCGCCCAGGTCGAGCAGGACCCGGGTGAGCTCGTCGTCCGGCAGCTCCGGCAGCTCGCCGAGCGCCGGCGGGCGGTGCGGTGCGGGGTAGGCGCCGACGAGCAGGGCCTCCGGGAGCGGGCCGCCGGTCCGGTAGAGCCGCCGGGCGAGGTTGTACGCGACCAGCGCGCCCATGCTGTGCCCGTAGAAGGCGAACGGCTGGTCGAGGACGCCGTCGAGCTCCGCGACGAGGTCGTCGACCAGCGGTTCCATCGTCCGGAACCGCGGTTCGCCGTTGCGGGTCTCCCGGCCCGGGAGCTGGACCGGCACCACCGCGACGTCGCCGCCGAGCCCCTGGTGCCAGCCGGCGTACGCGGAGGCGCCGCCGCCCGCGTGGTGGAAGCAGAAGAGGCGGATCCGGGCGTGCCGGGCGGGTTCCCGGGCCAGGTAGCGCGAGTGCAGTGGGAGCGGGGTGCTCACGGCAGCGTCACCAGGTCGAAGACCCGCTGCAGGCTGGGGGCCTCCAGGAGGTCGGGCAGCGAGACGCGGCGCGCGGTCTCGCGCTCCAGGACGACCACCAGGGACAGCATGTGCACCGAGTCCCAGCCCGGCACCCGGTCGAAGGGCAGTCCGACGTTCTCCGTCGTCACGTCGAGGCCGAGCTCGTCCTGGAGGAGGGTCACGAAGTCGTCGAGGGTGTTCAAGAGGGGTCTCCATGAAGGGCTCCGGCGCCTTCGGGGCTGCCGGACGGGCGGTCGGAGGAGTGGTCGTCCGGAACGGACGGGTCGGACGGGTCGGCCAGGCCCGGGAGCTCGGCGTGCAGGAGGACGTACGGCGGCGGCGCCGGGATCTCGGCGAGGTCGTGGCGGAACACCGCGGTGGTGCCGTCGTCCGAGACCTCGGTGAAGCCGACCAGCGGGTAGAGCCCGCGCACCTTGCCGTTCTTGGCGGTGCGCCGGTAGGTGCCGAGGACCTCCGCCGCCCCGGAGTCCTTGAAGTGCCGGAGCAGCGCGCTCAGGCAGGCCTGCTCGATGCCGCGGGAGAACACCCGGCAGCTGAGCAGGAAGTTGTCGATCGTCGCCGTGCCGCCCTCCTGCCGGGCGAGGACCGCCCCGACCAGGCCGTTCTCGCCGAAGCGGTCGCGTGAGTGGACGGTCAGGACGAGCGCGTCGGGGTCGGCGCACAGCGCCCGGACGTCGGACTGCTGGAGCCGCTCGGTGGTGAGGTTGAACTGGTTGGTCCGCTGGGTGATCTGCGCCAGCCGGGGGACGTCCCGGTCCTCGGCGGCGGCGAAGCGGACGGTCACGTCCAGCTCGCGCAGGTAGTCGTCCAGCGAGTCGAAGGTGTCCAGGAAGTCCTTGCGCTCCAGCTCCTCCCGGTAGGTGGTCGCCCGGGAGCGGTCCTCGGCGGTGAGCTCCAGGACGTCGAACCAGCCGTCGCGCAGCAGCTTCTCGACGTGCAGGGCCGGCTCGGTGTCCAGCCGGAGGACGGCGACGCCCGGCAGCTCCCGGCGCACCAGCCCGCACTCGTACGGGCTGTCGTCCGCGAAGACGAAGGAGTCGACGCCGAGGTTGAGGTCGGCGGCGAGCTCCTTGAGGTTCTCGTGCTTGGGGCGCCAGTTGGCGACGACCCGCACGAAGTCGCCCTCCCGCAGCACCATCTGCGGGTGGGTGCCGAGGACCTCGCGGACCGGGTCGAGGTCGTTCTTGCTGACGGCGGCCAGCAGCACGCCCTGCGAGGTGACCTGCCGGACGACCTTCTGGAAGGCCCGGAACGCCTCGCCCCGGTAGGTCTCGGCGACCTCGATGCCGTCGAAGCCGTCCTCGCCGAGGATCCCGCCCCACACCGTCTCGTCCAGGTCGAGGACCAGGGCCTTCTTGGCGCGACCGACCAGCGTGCGGGCCAGGTGCCCGATCTCGCGGGCGTAGCGGGCGAGCAGGGGTGAGGAGAGGTGCGCCTTGGTGTAGAGGCTCAGCCGCGGGTCGGCGACGGCGAGGCCCTCGGCCACCAGCGGGTCCAGGTCCACCACCACGACCCCCGGCCGGCTCGCGCCGAGGCGCAGCAGGCGGGCGTTGGCCTCGCGCCAGAGCGCGCCGACCAGGGCGCGGGAGCGGTGGTCGACGACCTGGGCGGTCAGGGCGCGGGTCAGCGGGAGGGTGTTGAGGACGAGGGTGCCGCGGCCCGTGGCGGTGAAGCGCTCGGCCAGCCGCTCGATCAGCCCGGTCTTCTCGGCGAGCACCCGCTCGACGTCCGCCGGGCCCCAGGGGCTCGGCAGCTCGTCGAGGACGATCCGCGGGTCGAGGACGCACAGGACGAGGTCGGGCTCGGCCGCGTACAGGTCGCTGCCGGGGTCGGTCAGGTCGAACACGTAGCTGTCGAAGTCCGACACGGTCGCGTCCAGCAGGACGCCGTGCCGGGCCAGTTCGGCGGTCAGCGGCGGCACCAGGGCGGACAGTGTGCCGTGCCCGGTGACGGCGACGCGGAGGGCGGGGACGCCCGGGTGGGCCTTGCGCACCTCGTCGGGGGCGAGCCGGGCCAGGTGGTTGCCGGCGCGCAGGAGGTCGGCGTCCTCCAGGTCGGTGAGCAGCTCCCGGACCTGCGGGTAGTCCTCGGCCAGCCGGCCGGCGCGCTGCAGGGCCTGGAACCGGGCCATCGGGTCCGGCTGGTCGGCGGTGGCCGGGGAGGCGCCCTCGCGGGCGGGAGCCGGGGCGGGGTGGGAGGCGGTCGGCTGCGGCATGGCGGATCAGACCTTCTCCAGCGCGAAGCCGGCCTTGATCCACTTGCTCGACTCGACGGCCACGCACAGCGCCCGGTCGCCGTCGGTCATCTGCGGCAGCGCCCGCTCCAGCTGGAGGAACGGCACCGCGTTGCCGGTGTTGGCGGTCTCGCGGACGCAGGTGATCTCCTCGGCGCCCGGCATCCCCAGCTCCGCCACGATCCGGGCGGTCATCTTGCCGGACAGCTGCGGCGGCAGCAGGTAGTCGACGTCGGTGTCCTGCCAGCCGAGGTCCTCCAGGATCTCCTTGGCGATCTCGGCCGACATCGTCGGCACGGACTCCTCGATCGCCTTGTAGTCCTCGTTGACGGCCTGCTTGTCCGAGTGGCGGTCGGTCCGGCCGAACCACTCGACGCTCTGGCCGGGCGGCCGGTTCAGGCCGGTGAGCCGGGTGTAGATGCGCCGGATCGACGCGGTGCCGGGCACCGGGTCGGTGGTGAGGACGGCCGCCCCGGCGCCGTCCCCGAACAGCACGACGTTGACGAGCTCGGAGGGGTGGAGCGTGCGCAGGTCCAGCGTGACGTCCAGGTGCTTGGCACAGACGTCCCCGCCGAGGACCAGCACGTTCCGGTGCTCCCCGGTCAGCAGCATCTGCCGGCCGAGCTCCAGCGCCTGGACGGCGCCGGAGCAGCCGGACTGGAGCTGGTAGGTCGGGACGTCGTTGATGCCGAGCCGGTCGGCGATCAGGTTGACGGTCGCGGGCATCAGCTGGTCGGGCGTCGCCGTGCCCAGCACGATGCCGGTGATGTCGCCCGGGCCGAGGCCCGCGGACTCCAGCGCGCGCCGCGCGGCGGTCTCGCCCAGCTCGGCGAGCGACGAGCGGATCTCACCGCTCTCCAGGTCGACGGCCAGATGACGCGTGTCGGTGCCGACGAACGCGTCGATCCATTGCTCCCACAATGCGTCCATCTGGAACCGGCGGGCGAGGGCCGCGTTGTCCAGGGCAGGGCCCGGGAGCGCTGTTCCTACCGACAGGATGCGGACGTCAGGGGTGTCCATCCTGGTCCTTTCCGAGTGAATCGAGCCTGGGATGAAGGCCGACGAGCAGCCTGTGGAACTCCTGGCCATGCTCGGAACCCCCGCTAAAGCCGCTCTAACCCACTGCTTGGTCTTGTCGCGGGCCGCCCGGCCCGGGGGGCGGACCGCTTTAGGGGCGGCAAAGGGCCCCGTTAGTCGGGTCGGCGAGTTTGCTGAAACGTGTGGCGTACGGCCGGGCGCCGGCCCCACGAATCGAAGGTGACGGCCCCGCGAGGAGAGGGTGGATAACGCATGTCGTCGAACGAGGACAAGCTCCGCGACTATCTCAAGCGGGTTACTGCTGATCTCCATGTGTCACGGCAACGTGTCCAGCAATTGGAGAGCGAGAATCAGCAGCCGATCGCGATTGTGGGGATGGCCTGCCGCTACCCCGGCGATGTTCGCTCACCCGAGGATTTGTGGGACGCGGTGATCGGGGAAACCGATGCCATTTCCGCATTTCCGGCGAATCGCGGATGGGATCTCGACGCCCTCTACCACCCCGACCCCGACCAGCAGGGAACGGTCTACTCGCGCGGCAGCGGATTCCTGCACGACGCCGACCTGTTCGACGCCGACTTCTTCGGCGTCAGCCCGCGTGAGTCGCTCGCGACCGACCCGCAGCAGCGCCTGCTGCTGGAGACGGCCTGGGAGGCGTTCGAGCGGGCCGGAATCGATCCCGCCACCGTGCGCGGCAGCCGCACCGGCGTCTTCGCGGGTGTCATGTACAACGACTACAGCTCCCGCATGACCCGCATGCCCGACGGCCTGGAGGGCTACGTCGTCAGCGGCAGCGCCGGCAGCGTCGCCTCCGGCCGGGTCGCCTACACCTTCGGGCTGGAGGGCCCGGCGGTGACGGTGGACACGGCGTGCTCGTCCTCGCTGGTCGCGCTGCACCTGGCGGCGCAGTCGCTGCGCCAGGGCGAGTGCACCCTCGCCGTCGTCGGCGGCGCCACCGTGATGGCCTCGCCCAACGCCCTCCTGGAGTTCAGCCGCCAGCGCGGCCTCGCGCCCGACGGCCGCTGCAAGGCCTTCGGCGCCGGTGCCGACGGCACCGCGCTGAGCGAGGGCGTCGGCGTGCTGCTCGTCGAGCGGCTCTCCGACGCGCAGCGGCTGGGGCACCCGGTGCTCGCGGTGGTCCGCGGGTCGGCGGTGAACCAGGACGGCAAGAGCAGCCAGATGACGGCGCCGAACGGGCCGGCCCAGGAGCGGGTGATCCGTCAGGCGCTGGCGAGCGCCGGCCTGTCGGCGGCGGAGGTGGACGTCGTCGAGGCGCACGGGACGGGCACGCGGCTGGGTGACCCGATCGAGGCGCAGGCGCTGCTGGCGACGTACGGGCAGGGGCGTGAGGCGGAGCGTCCGCTGTGGCTGGGGTCGGTCAAGTCGAACATCGGCCACACGCAGGCGGCGGCGGGTGTGGCGGGCGTCATCAAGATGGTGATGGCGATGCGGCACGGCGTGCTGCCGCGCACGCTACACGCGGACGAGGCTTCGCCGTACGTGGAATGGGACTCGGGTGCCGTCGAACTGCTCACCGAAGCCCGTCCGTGGGAGGACACCGGACGCCCGCGTCGTGGAGCCGTCTCGTCGTTCGGCATCAGCGGCACCAACGCCCACGTGATCCTGGAGCAGGCACCGGCCGTTGAGGAGGCTCCGGCGGCGGTCCCGTCTGTTCCGGGTGTGGTGCCGTGGGTGCTGTCGGGGCGTGGTGCGCGGGCTGTTGAGGGTCAGGCCGCACGACTGCTGGCGATTGCGAGCAGCCTGTCTCTTGCCGACATCGGTGTGTCTCTGGTGTCGTCGCGGGCGGTGTTCGAGGACCGTGCGGTGGTGCTGGGCGGGTCGGCTGCGCTCGCCGCGCTGGCGGAGGGTGCCGAGGCGCCTGGGCTGGTGCGCGGTCGCGCCGCCTCGGGTGGCCGTCTGGCGGTGCTGTTCACCGGGCAGGGTTCGCAGCGTGCCCGTATGGGTGCGGAGCTGTACGAGACGCAGCCGGTGTTCCGGGCAGCGTTCGACGAGGCGAGCGCGGCGCTGGACGTGTTCCTGCCGCGGGCGTTGAAGGACGTGGTGTTCGCCGAGGCCGACACCGATCTTGATCAGACGCTGTACACGCAGGCGGCGCTGTTCGCCGTCGAGACCGCCCTCTTCCACCTCGCGAAGGCTTATGGCGTGGAGCCGCAGGTGGTGGGCGGGCACTCGATCGGCGAGGTCACGGCCGCCCACGTCGCCGGTGTGCTGTCGCTGAGCGATGCGGCGCGTCTGGTGACCGCGCGGGGCCGGCTGATGCAGGCCGCCCGCGGCGACGGCGCGATGATCGCCGTCGAGGCCACCGAGGACGAGGTTCTTCCGTTCCTGGACGGCGAGGTGTCGATCGCGGCCGTCAACGGCCCCACCTCCGTCGTGATCTCCGGCGACGCCGCGCGCGCCGAGGAGATCGCCGCGCACTTCGCCACCCTGGGTCGGCGCACCCGCCGTCTGAGCGTCTCCCACGCCTTCCACTCGCCCCACATGGAAGGCGTCCTGGAGGAGTTCACGAGCGAGATCACCGGGCTGACGTTCAACGCGCCGACGATCCCGGTGCTGTCCAACGTCACCGGAACCCTGGCCACGACCGAGCAGTTGACGTCTCCGGCTTACTGGGCGGAGCACATCCGCGGCACCGTGCGCTTCCACCAGGGTGTCCAGCATCTCCACGCCGACCAGGGCGTCACCGCGTTCCTGGAACTGGGCCCCGACCCGGTCCTCACCGCGATGACCCGCACCACCCTCACCGACACCGACACGATCGCCGTCGCAGCCCTGCGCAAGGACAAGGCCGAGGACGAGACCTTCCTCACCGCCCTCGCCCACCTCTGGACCAACGGCACCCCCATCACCTGGGAGAAGACCTCAACCCTGGCCGGTGGCCGCACGGTTGATTTGCCGACCTACGCCTTCCAGCGTGAGCGCTACTGGCTCGACGCGCCTGCGGTTGCGGGGGACGCGTCGGGTCTGGGGCAGAGCATCACCTCGCACGCCCTGCTCGCGGCCGCCGTCGACCTCGCCGACGAGGGCGGCGCCGTCTTCACCGGACGCCTCTCCCTCACCGCGCAGCCCTGGCTCGCCGAGCACGCCGTCCTGGGCAGCGTCCTCCTCCCGGGCACGGCGTTCGTGGACCTCGCGATCGCGGCCGGTGACCACCTCGGCGCCGGACACCTGGAGGACCTCACCCTCCACGCATCACTGACCGTTGGCGAGGGCGAGGGCGTTCACCTCCAGGTGACGGTGAGCCCCGACGAGAACGAGGGCTTCGCGCTCGCGGTGCACTCGCGTGCAGAGAACGGCGAAGGCGTCTGGATTCGCCATGCGACCGGCCGACTGACGTCCGAGAGCGTCGCCCCCGTGCTCATCGAGGGTGCCTGGCCGCCGGCGGGCGCCGAGCGCATCGACCTCGACGGCCTCTACGAGCGCCTCGCCGACCGCGGCTACGCCTACGGCCCGCTCTTCCAGGGCCTGAATGCTGCCTGGCGTCAGGACGGCGACCTGTTCGCGGAGATCTCCTTCCCCCAGGAGGACACCAGCGGCTTCGGCCTCCACCCGGCCCTCCTCGACGCCGCCCTCCACACCCTCCTCCTCGACCAGGAGGAGGACCGCGTGGTGCTGCCGTTCGCCTGGAGCGGCGTCACCCTCCACGCGACGGGCGCCACCGCCCTGCGCGTCCGCTGGCAGTCGACGGGCGAGAACACCCATGCCCTCACGGCCACCGACCCCACCGGCACCCCCGTCATCAGCGTCGACACGCTGACCGTCCGGGAGACCACTGCGGACCAGCTCGCCACCGCCACTCCCACCAGCGACCTCTACCAGCTGACGTGGACACCCGTCCCCAAGGCCACCGGGTCCACCATCACCGGTGACCCGGCCGTCCTCGGCACCGAGACCTTCGGCCTCGACGCACCCGTCCACACCGACCTGGACACCGTGCCCGCGCACGCCCACGTCCTCCTCACCATCGAACCGTCCACCACCACCGACCCCGCCCACACCCACCAGGTCCTGACCCGCACCCTCGCCACCCTCCAGGCCTGGCTCGCCCACCCCGACCACACCGACGGCCACCTCACCATCGTCACCCGCCACGCCGTCACCACCCACCCCGCTGACCCGGCACCGGACCTGACCGCCGCCGCCATCTGGGGCCTCACCCGCACCGCCCAAACCGAACA